>JABMMK010000364.1 GCA_013205605.1 Cytophagales bacterium
AAAAAAAAGCCTGAAAGAAATTTCAGGCTTTTTTTTTATTAAAATTTTTCCAAATGCAAGGCTGTAGCCATGCCGTCAACCATCAATTTACCACGTTCACGATCAAAAACTTGCGTTTTAACTTCAGCGATATGCTTTTCAGAATTAATGGATTCTATTTGAAACTTTGCTGTATACATAATCCCTACAAATAAAGGTCTTTTAAACTCAGTCATTTGTTTTATATAAACACTTCCCTCTCCAGGGAATTCCATCCCCATAACTCTGGAAAAGACACTTGCAATTAAAGCCCCGTGAATAATAGGTTGCTTAAACTGGGTTGTTAATGCATAGACTTCATCCCAATGCAAAGGATTAAAATCACCAGATATTTTACAAAATTCATTTACCTCATCCTGAGTAAAAGAAAAATCAATTTCATGAGCATCTCCTATTTGATACATATCGAATTATTTAATGTTAACTTTACGGCCTGAAAAATAACGTATGATATTCTTTATTATAAATATAAAATCAGGTAGCAAAAGTACGTCAAGCAAAGCTCAATTAATTCGAAAATTGAATAAAATTGAAAATTCAAGTCTACATTTTACAGAATACTCTGGTCATGGTGGAGAATTAGCCAAATTAGCGATTAGCCAACAAGCTACTAAAATTATCGTCGTAGGGGGAGATGGAACTATTAATGAAGTGGCATCTGAGTTAATCCATACAAAAATACCCTTAGGAATTATCCCCATTGGGTCCGGAAATGGACTTGCTAGACATTTGAAAATCCCTATGGATTTCAAATCCGCTTTAAACAAGGCTTTACATGGAGAAAAAACGATAATAGATAGTTTAACATGGAATTCAAAACCTTTTTTTTGCACCGCAGGGATAGGATTTGACGCTTATGTGGCAGAAGCTTTTTCAAAGACCCAACATCGAGGTTTTTTGAATTACATAAAATCCACCCTTCGATCATCCTTAACATATGTGCCTATTCAAATTGAAATAAACAATCATATCGAATATGTATTTTCCCTTAGCATCGCAAATGCAAATCAATTTGGCAATAACGCATATATATCACCGTTATCTAATATTCAAGATGCTCTATTTGAAGTTGTTAAGGTAAGTCCATTGCATATTATGGAAAAAGCCCAACTTGGAATCAGACTATTTTTAAAAACCATTCAATCGCACCCTAAAGTAGTAACAAAATCACTCAATATTTTCGAGTTTTCAATCAAAAAAGGAATATGTTATCACATAGATGGGGAATCCTTAATTTCAAAAGACACAAGGGTTAAAATAAATATTATTCCAAAAAGTTTAGTCGTCGTAAATTAGTGTAATAAATTTATATATTTTTTATAACTACTTTAAAATCATATAGTTATAAACTATAAAATTAAAAACATCTAAAATAAATACGTTTTTTATTCAAAATAATTTATATTTTTTTTATTTAACTTTTTCAAGTTAAAACACGATTAAAGGCTATAAAAATTGAACAATTTTTATTTCCAAATTTTTAACGTTTTTTTTTTACAAAAAAAACACATATTTATTTGTTTTTCAAATTTGTAAGAACCCCGAATTTTACTATTTTTGTCACCCCGCTAAAAATAATTTTACATTTTTTTAGCATATGCCTTAAAATCATTTTATAAAAATTTACGTGAGATAATGCCTCTCAGAGGTTTATCAATTAAAACTTTATTGACCCATATTACCCATTATTAGAACAAAAATGCAAAACGGAGTTAACGAATTGTGGAATAAGTGCTTGATGATTATCAA
This sequence comes from Cytophagales bacterium, assembly GCA_013205605.1. Taxonomy (GTDB): domain Bacteria; phylum Bacteroidota; class Bacteroidia; order Cytophagales; family Spirosomataceae; genus Aquirufa. The sequence continues at coordinate 1,789 of JABMMK010000364.1, forward strand.
AGAAGATATATCAGAGCATAATTTCAATACGTGGTTCACTCCCATTGTTCCTTTAAAATTCTCAAATAATACACTTACACTAGAAGTTCCTTCACAATTTTTTTACGAATGGCTAGAAGAAAATTATGTATCGATTTTCAGAAAAGCGATTGACCTTGTGATAGGTAAAAATGGAATGTTGGAATATTCTGTTGTCATTGACAAAGGAGATCGAAAGAACCCTCCTATTACCTTTAATTTACCGACCAACCATTCAAACCAAAATACCTATAATTCTTATTCTGATAAGTATTCAAATAATCAACCTTCGAGCGCTAAAAACCCTTTCCAATTTAAGGATTTAGATTCTTTAGAACTTGATTCGTATCTAATACCTAAATATACATTTGATAAGTTTATTGAAGGAGACTGTAATCGACTAGGTAGAGCAGCAGGAATGGCCGTATCGAACAAGCCTGGTTTAACTTCTTTTAATCCATTAATGATTTATGGAGGTGTAGGTTTAGGTAAAACACATTTAATCCAAGCCATTGGCAATCAAATTAAAGACCAATACCCTGAAAAATTTGTTCTATATGTGTCAACGGAAAAGTTCACAAATCAATTTGTTAATGCGATTAGAAACAATTCGATTGAAACCTTTACCAATTTTTACTTGCAAGTCGATGTATTAATTATAGACGACGTTCAATTCCTTTCAGGAAAAGAAAAAACGCAGGAAACTTTTTTCAATATTTTCAATCACTTACATCAATCAGGAAAACAAATCATACTTTCTTCTGACCGAGCACCCAGAGATTTAGCAGGAATGGAGGATCGTTTACTTAGTCGTTTCAAATGGGGATTAACAGCTGATTTACAGCAACCGGATTTTGAAACACGTATAGCCATTATTCAGAAAAAACTTCAAGATGATGGAATTCAAATCAATATTGATGTTTTAGAGTATTTAGCTAACTCCATTCAGACGAACGTAAGGGAATTAGAAGGAGTTATCATTTCGTTAATGGCGCAAGCTTCATTAACTCGAAAAGAAATAGATATTGAGTTAGCCAAAACAACACTTAAGAGCATCGTAAATGATCAGGAAAAAGAATTAAGTGTTGACAACATACTAGACGTAGTAACCCTTCACTTTGATGTGGACCTACAAACATTGCAAGGAAAATGTCGAAAAAAAGAAAATGTTTTTCCAAGGCAAGTGGCCATGTACATGCTTAAAGAATTAACAAACTTACCATTAAAATCGATTGGGTATCATTTTGGAGGAAGAGACCATAGCACAGTCATTCATGCAGTTCAATCCATCTCTGAGGCCATGGAAACCGACAAATCCGTAGAAAAAACGGTTAGAAAGTTGTTTAATCGATTTAACTTAAGTTCTAATTAAAACAAAAAGGGAGTTAAAAAATTGACTCCCTTTTTAAATAATAAAATAACCGTATTTTTATTCAACCTCGATTATAGGTTTTTTGTCCACCAGGGCGTTATCATTGCCCTTGATTTTTTCTTTAATTTTCATTTCTAGTTCATCCATTAATTCAGGATTGTCCTTAATCAAATCCTTCACAGCATCCCTTCCTTGTCCTAATCTATTTCCATTATAAGAAAACCAAGAGCCTGATTTGTCAATTACATTAAGGTCAACACCCAAATCCAATACTTCACCGGCTTTAGAAATACCTTCCCCATACATGATATCAAACTCAACCACTTTAAATGGAGGCGCTAATTTGTTTTTCACAACTTTTACTCTAGTCCGATTACCTGTAATCAAATCAGCACTTTCTTTAATTTGACCTGCTCTACGAATGTCTAATCGTACTGAAGCATAAAACTTAAGGGCATTTCCACCCGTTGTTGTTTCTGGACTTCCAAACATCACACCGATCTTATCACGCAACTGATTGATAAAGATGCAGCAACAACCTGTTTTATTAATAGTTCCGGTCAATTTACGTAATGCTTGCGACATCAATCGAGCTTGGAGTCCCATTTTAGAATCACCCATTTCACCTTCAATCTCTGCTTTGGGAACAAGTGCCGCCACCGAATCGATCACAATAATATCAATAGCACCAGAACTAATTAAATGTTCCGCAATTTCCAAAGCCTGTTCGCCATTGTCAGGCTGTGAAATCAATAAATTTTCAGTATCAATACCCAGTTTTTCAGCGTAGGCACGATCAAACGCGTGCTCCGCATCGATAAAAGCCGCAAGACCACCTGCTTTTTGAGCTTCAGCGATACAATGCAATGTCAATGTCGTTTTTCCCGAAGATTCAGGTCCATAAACTTCTACAACACGACCCCGAGGAATTCCTCCAATCCCTAATGCTAAGTCTAGGCCCAACGAACCCGTTGAAATAACAGGAACATCCATCACCTTGCTATCAGATAATCGCATGACAGTACCCTTGCCATAAGTCTTATCTAATTTTTCTAATGTAGTTTGAAGTGCTTTTAATTTTTCAGAAGCTAGGCCTTGTGGATCGCCTGATTGTTTTGCCATGTTTATTTATTGATAATTTTGAATGTTCTTTTTTGAAATTGTATCTTTCAATACGCTTTAACAAAAATAGGAAATACGCATTAATAATTAATCAATTTTCAAGATAAACTAAGTGGATAAAAAATTTCAATTTTAAAATACTCTTTTAACGTGTTAAAAAACATTATTTCGGCAAAAATTAACTTATTTTTCATCAGTTTGCTGATCATTGCCAAAGGTACTTTTGCGCAAGATTTATCGTTTTTGGATCAAACTGAATTATTAGACTATCGAATTCACTTAGGATTCATTAATACAGCAAGTGCTACCGTAAAAAGCTCTCCTAATGTGATTTTTATGCAATCTACTCCCACTAGAAAAATAGAAATTGAAGGGAAAACAATTGGCATTTTAAATGTATTTAGTCCAGTCATTGATTATTGGTCATCGAATTTAGCGATAGAAACACGCTTGCCATTAAAAACGGAAATGAGAAAAATAGAAGGCCGATATAAAAAAAACGAAATCGTTACTTATGACCAAAGCCTAGGATTAGCAAAAATTTATTCTCCCCAAAACACGCCAGTAAACAAAACCCTTCCTATTTCAAAAGGCATGATGGACATCATTGGGGGATATTTCTTTTTAAGAGATAAAAATTTAACTCAAATGAAAGTGGGTCAGTCATTAAGTGCAAAAATACTGTTTGACGGGATCATTTATGACATATTATTTATTGTCAAGGGATTTGAGAGCATAGATGGAAAATTTGGCTCTAAAAAATGCATTCGAACTTCATTGGTATTACCCAAAAACAATATGTTTAAGGATGAAGATGCCATTAGATTATGGATTAGCCAAGATAAATATCAAATTCCCTTTAAAATGGAGGTCAATCTAAAGATTGGCTTCCTCAGTATCGACTTAGAAAAGTATATGGTCCAAGGGAAATCCGTTTATTAACATTTTATTTACCCAAAGCCTTCTTATATACCTCAAGCACGCGTTTTCTAGCAAACTCATGATTAACAATTGGAGTTACATAGCTAAGTTCCTGTAATTCAGGAACCCATTTTTTTATATAGCCCAACTTAGAGTCAAATTTTTGTGCTTGCAAGCTTGGATTAAATACCCTAAAATAGGGTGCGGCATCACAACCAGAACCAGCTGCCCATTGCCAACCGCCATTATTGGCCGAAAAATCAAAATCAAGTAACTTTTCTGCAAAATATGTTTCACCCCAACGCCAATCAATGAGCAAATGTTTAACCAAAAAACTGGCCACAACCATACGAACTCGATTGTGCATAAAACCCGTTTGATTTAATTCTCGCATGCCGGCATCGACCATTGGATACCCCGTTTTTCCTTGTTTCCAAGCTTCAAACTCCACTTCATTATTTCTCCATTGGATATGATCATATTCCTTACGAAAGGCTAATCCATTACTTATGTGCGGAAAATGAAATAATACATTAAAATAAAAATCACGCCATATTAATTCATTTAACCAGGTTTCAGATAATCCTTGGGCTTGTATTACTAAAGAACGAATCGAAATAGTTCCAAAACGCAAATGAACAGAAAGCTTTGAAGTACCGTTGATGGCAGGAAAATCACGAGAAGCTTGATAATCATTTATTAATTTATCAGAAACGATATTTTCTGGAAAGAACAATCCTGAAGGTGCAAAACCAATCGATTCTAAGCTAGGAAAATCAGCTTTTAAATCCACATAATTTGCCAAGCTTTTGGATGGATAAATAATCAAGGGTTCATTTTTCAAACGATCCTTCCATTTATTGGCATATGGCGTAAAAACGGTATAAGGTGTCCCTTGACCACTTAACACTTCATTCTTTTCAAAAATTACATGGTCCTTAAACGTATGGAAGTTGATATTTTTTGAGTTAGCAAATTGCTTAATTTCTTCATCCCTTTGAAGTGCATATTTTTCATGATCATGGTTCAAATAAATGGCTTGCACATCATATTCAAGGGCCAATTTCTCGAAAACAAGTTGAGGGTGATCATGAAAGATTAAAATATCGCCCCCTTGTTGGCAAATCAACGATTTAAGCGCTTCTAAAGCCTTATGAATAAACTCAACCCGACCATCCTTTTTAGTCGGCAAACGAGATAAAATAGCTTGATCAAAAATGAAAATTGGCAAAACGGGAAATGGACCTGACAAAGCTTGAAATAATCCATGATTATCTTCTATCCGCAAATCCCTTCTAAACCAAAATATGGAAACTTTTTTCATAACATATAGTTCATTTAAAGCAGAACAAAAGGATTATATAAAGGTTTTGAAAAATTTACCTTGACAAGCCCCCTTTGAAAAGTGTATATTTGCAAATTGATAAATTTCTAAGCGAAAATAATCATTATTTTGATTGCGTTTAAACTCTATTTTGAGTTTAAAATTTACAAAACTTTAATTCAAAACCCATCCGAATGAAATTATCTGAATTCAGATTTGATTTACCCCAAAGTTTAATTGCCTTAAATCCTACCGAAAATCGAGAAGATTCGCGTATGATGGTGATTAACCGAAAAGAAAAAACCATTGAACATAAAAAATTCACAGACATCATTGACTATTTTGGAGATGGTGATGTGTTAGTAACTAATAATACTAAAGTATTCCCAGCGCGTTTATACGGAAATAAGGAAAAGACTGGAGCGCAAATTGAAGTATTTCTTTTAAGGGAATTAAATCGCGAGCATCGGCTTTGGGATGTTTTAGTAGATCCAGCTAGAAAAATAAGAGTGGGCAATAAACTATATTTTGGTGATTCTGATTTAGTTGCTGAGGTGATTGACAACACCACATCAAGAGGTCGTACCATTAGATTTCTTTATGATGGGGACCATGATGCTTTAATGCAAGCAATCCACGAGTTGGGTGAAACTCCGCTACCCGATGAAATTAGATTAAAAAGAGCGGCTACGGAAGAAGATAGAGAGCGTTTTCAAACGATTTACGCAGAGCATGTAGGCGCAGTTGCCGCACCCACAGCCGGCCTTCATTTCTCCAAGATTGTCATGAAAAAAATGGAGTTAAATGGAGTTCAATTCTCGCCTATTACACTTCATGTGGGTTTAGGTACCTTCAGACAAGTGGATGTAGAGGATTTGACCAAACATAAAACAGATTCAGAGCATTTCATCATAGATGAAAGAACCTGTGGATTTGTCAACGGAGCATTGGATAATAAAAAACACGTACTGGCCATTGGAACTACCGTAATGAAAGCTTTGGAATCCTCTGTTTCTGCCAGTGGACATTTAAAGCCGATTAATAGCTGGACCGATAAATTCATTTTTCCTCCCTACGAGTTCAAAATACCTACTGCATTGTTAACTAATTTCCATTTACCAGAATCCATTTTATATATGATGGCATCGGCATTTGGAAGTTATGAGTTGGTACAAGAAGCTTATAAGCAAGCTATTAAAGAAAAATATCGCTTTTTTAGTTATGGGGATGTAATGTTAATCATCTAATTTTTTTGTGTGAAAAAAATCGCAATCATTGTTGCTGGTGGGACTGGTCATCGTATGAATAGTACAATACCTAAACAATTTTTACTGCTACAAGGGAAACCTATCTTATTTCACACATTAAATCAATTCAAAAAAGCAGATTCAAGTATTTTATTGTATGTTGTTTTGCCCAAGAATCAAATGGATTTTTGGGCAAAATTATGTACTGAGTTTCCGGAAATAAATGCAACAACACCCCATATTTTTGTTGACGGAGGTGAAACCCGATTTCATTCAAGCCAAAATGGCCTTGCAGCTATCACAGAAACGGAAGATTGTTTAATAGCCATTCATGATGGTGTTCGCCCATTAATTAAGCCCGAATTGATTTCTTCTGCTTTTGAGTATGCTGAATTGCATGGAAATGCCATATTATCTGTCCCGACCAAAGACTCCATCAGAAAATGGGATAGCGTTTCGCAGAAATATGTCGCGGTCAAAAGAGATGAAATACGAATCATTCAAACGCCTCAAATATTTAGCTTAAAGTCGTTAAGAAAAGCATTCATTCAAACCTACAGTATGGAATTTACGGATGATGCCAGTGTGGTAGAGTCAACGGGTGAAACCATTCATTTAGTGGACGGAGATTATGCCAACTTAAAAATAACAACCTCTGAGGACTTAAGCCTCGCGGAAAGCCTAATGAAATCTGCCTTTTAGATCTATGAAAAACTTTTGGTTACGAATTGCTGAAAACATATTAAAATTTAAATTTCAGATTTTAGGAATATTAGTTGTGCTAACCTGCGCACTAGGATTTAAAGCTAGCCAAATCCAACTTAGCTACGAACTAGCAAAAATACTTCCCAAATCAGACGAGCAATTCCAACTCTACGAAAACTTTAAAAGCAAATATGGCGAAGATGGAAACGTCATGGTCATTGGACTCGAAAATGACCAACTATTTTCACCCAATGAATTTAATGCTTGGCATTCGTTAACCAAAGAAATCAAAGGCCAACCAGGAATCAAAAATGTACTATCGATTACCAATTTGCCAGAAGTGTATATTGATTCCGTATCAAATAAATTTTCGACCAGGCCTATTTGGGACACAACAGTGCCCACATCAAAAATTAGATTAGATAGCTTACAATATAAGTTATCAAGGCTACCCTTATTTACTAATTTTATTTTTACAAAAGATTTCAAAGTGCACCTGATGCTGATCACATTAGATCAGAAAACGATCAATAATAAAAATAGAATTCAGCTGGTCAAGCATATAAAAAGCTTAGGTGATCAGTATTCGACTAAAATGGGGCATTCCATACACTACTCAGGCATGCCATTTATCCGTACTGAATATACATCCCAAGTAACGAACGAATTGGCCATATTTTTAATTCTAGCCATTTTAGTCACCTCGGCAATCTTATTTTATTTTTTCAGATCCATTAAGGTTGTTTTCTTTGCTTTAATTGTCATTCTGGTGGGCATCATTGCGTCGTTAGCTACCATCGTACTATTTGACTTTAAAATTACATTACTTTCAGGCCTCATTCCTCCCTTGATTGTTGTCATAGGAGTTCCCAATGTCATATTTTTATTAAACAAGTACCATGAGACGTTTTTACGTACTCAAAATAAAGCGGAATCATTAATAGAAAGTACGTCAAAAATTGGAAGAACATTGTTTTTAGCGAATTTGACCACGTCCATTGGTTTTGGAGTTTTCGCATTTACGGGATCTGGCTTATTGGTTGAATTTGGAATCGTGGCTGCGATCAATGTCATGTTCACATTTGCTATATCAGTGCTACTTATTCCAATATTCTTTAGTTTTTTATCTCCCCCTGAAGCCAAAGATTTGGCACATTTTGAATCTCCCAAAGTGAGCAAATTTTTATTGCGCCTCGAAACTTGGGTATTGAATCGTAGAAAATCCATTTATCTATTTGTTGGGGTAATCTTAGCATTTTCTATTTATGGATTATCAAAAATAAAAGCAGTAGGCTATATCGTAGATGATTTGCCTCAGGATAATGCCATATACACGGATTTAAAATTTATTGAAAAACATTTTAAAGGGGTTATGCCTTTTGAAATATCCATTGATGCACGTGAAGATGGCCGCGCTTTAAGCCCCGAAATTTTAACCAAATTAAAGCGAACAGAAAAAGTCATTGCCGAATACCCAGAATTCACCCAGGGACTTTCGATTTTAACGGCCACAAAATACTTATATCAAGTATATCGCGGAGGGGATCCAAAATACTTTGTACTTCCTAGCATCAATGAACTAAACAAATTAGCTTCTTTTCAAACTAGTTTAAATGGAAAAGATAATTTATTCAATGGATTTATCGACTCGAAGAAAAGGTTTACTCGGATAAGTTTCCAAATGCAAGATGCAGGTACGACAAGAACTAGGGAATTGTTTGACCAAATAAAACCTAGAATTGACAGTATCTATTTATCAGATCCAGAAACGGGCGAGCTAAAAAAAGAAGGCGACCCGAACACATTCATCGCTAAAATCACTGGAAATTCTGTCATATATGCCTTTCAAACGGAATATTTGCAGGTCAATTTAATTGAGAGTACGCTTTCTGCCATTTTTCTAATCTGTGTTTTAATGGCCTTGTTATTTAGGAGTTGGAAAATGGTCATCATATCCACATTACCAAGCCTCATTCC
>JABMMK010000365.1 GCA_013205605.1 Cytophagales bacterium
TGTCCGCTAAAGTTTATAGATTTGTTCATGCTTGAAAGTGTCGTAACTTAAAAGTATGAACTAACGGGGTAGTTTCGGCTACTCCGTTTATCTTTTTGATTTTTTATCGGACACTACTGTAAAAATATCTTGCTTGGGCACTAGTTTTTTTTCACATTTTGATGCATTAACCAAAAATGTGGCATAGTTAGTAGCGAAAGAAAGATGAAAAAATAATAAATCACATCAGTATTTGAGTTCATTTTAAGAAAGAAAAAGCCCATAAAGAATGCTAAAACACTAAAGGGCAATAGTTTAGCTAAAAGCGATTTTATATTTAATTGCAAGTGTTCAGACATATCGCTCAAACTATAGACCGCATGGCAACAAGCAAAATAACAAACAAAGGCAGGCAGTAAGGGGAGGAAACAACTCAATATAAGTGTAATCAGGGTATTCAAATAACGATACATGCTCTTGCGCCTAAAGCCCAATAGGATACCCAATAAAAACAGATAGGGATAGTAAATGGGCAAAGCTGCGGGTAATGCCCAAAGCCAATCTCCCAAAACCACTTTTACCTCGTCATAATGGAAATAAATAATCCAACCCAATATGCCAAGACCTAAAGACATCTTTTGACAAAATACTTGAATGGCCCCATTTTCTAGTTCTTCATTTTCAAATTCACCAAAATGAAAAATAGAAATCAAAATAAAAATGACAAAGGAAATTTTGGGAAAATAATACCACATGAGTCCATAAAGCAGCATTACAGCTAAATAAGATCCCATGAATCTTAACAGAGAAAAAGATAAACCTTGGTCTTTTTTTTGTTTTTGAATGAGTAAATGATCCCCAGCGCCATGTGGAATACCTAATAAAAACATGAAAATAAACGTAAATGCATAATCAAAATAAGGATTGCTAGGTTCCACCAGAAAGCGAAAACCACAATATCCTATCGTGACGATGGATCCAAAAAATCTCTTTATTTGGACCTGGTAAAACTTTTCCATAAATGGGTTAAAAATAGGGGAATGGGGAGTCTGTAGAATATCTGGATCTCTTGGATTAGCGTGCTTTTTTCATCCAAAAACATCAATATTTGAGGCATTGGCACAGAATGAAAGAGTCGTTTCATCACTTCAGGGAATTGTTTTGTATCGGTTTTGATGATGCTTAATAATAAGCGATCGTAAAATCGGAATCGCCCCGGCCTTTTTCTAATTGAATTTGAAACGATGTTTTTCGCATCTTGATTCATTCGAATGAACGCATAACCCGTGGATGCCTTTATCTGGCCAGCCGCCGTGCCTATTTTTAAGATCCCATCGGATTCCAGTTGGAATACATAATCGCTCATCGGAATACTACCCATTTCTTCCTTTTCCAATGAATACGGAATGGCCCCCAATTTAGTCTTCCAATATTCTTCCCAAAGTTCCTGATAATAGGTTAATTCATATTTCTTCGTGCTAAATACGGTAGTCTCCACTAAGGCATGCGTTTGGCTGAAGGGCAATATATAGTGAAAGCAAGTAAAGTGTTCATGCTTTTGCATTAAACTAAAATCCATTAAAGTAGCCTTATTTTCGTCAAACATAGGAGTATCTGTACGAATGAACTTGCCATAGAAATGCTGGTAAAGTCCTCCACTATTTTGCCAATCTTCTTGATTAAAACGCGAATCTGCTACTTTTTTTGTCAGATATGCCTCGCCTGATGCTAATAAAATACTAAAATTCTCATCTTCTCGGACAACTTCTTTGGCTAATCCTACGACGACTGTAATGCCCGGATTTTTAGGAATGTATTCAGAGAAGAAATAGGAATAGAATTTTTCAGAGGAAATGTAATGGTAATGAATAGGTTCAACACATGATTTAATTTCCGTTCCATCAGCGCCAACAAAAGCTAAATGATTCCACTTTTTTTCAATTAAATGGGAGTAAATGGGCTGATTTTTTTGCCAGAAACACCAAGTTTTCTCTGATCGATCTCCTGAATCAATAACTAAGATTTTTAAGGGGTCAACGGCGGGAGCTTGAGTTAATTCATACAGCAATTGAAGGCCTGCCGCACCAGCACCTATAATCGCCATATCAAAAATCTCTTTATCCTTCAATATAATTTTTTAAAGTATTTTTTTTACAAAAATGCTGCGTAATAAATAAATTTACGATTAAATATTAAATTTTTGTTTTCTGTACCAAATAACACACGCACTTAGTATTATTCCAAATCCAAGTGGAATTAATAGGTTTACCCATTGCCAATATACCCGTTCCGATTTTACTTTTACCTTATCCAAAGGCCTTAAACTTACTGTCTTATTTCGAGCCATCATCGCTTGTCCGTCGTCCAATAAATAATGAAACGAATTCAACAGGAAGTCTTTGTTGGCATACGTATGCTTTGAAAATGGATCAAAACCCAATCCCCAGGGGCTCTTTGTTTCCAAATCCACCCCATTCAAGGCCACATCTCCATCACCCACAATCACGATGCCTCCCTTGGTCCCACTGGCCGCCACAAAACTTTTTGACAAGCTGTCAAATGGTAATATCCGATTTCGAAAAGCGGATACAAACTTCCCTTCCACCAAATAGGCAATCACACGAGATCCCGCCACGTAATTCTTGGGGTCAAATTCTTTTCCTGAAGCCGAAAAGGGGAGGGTCGCAGGTGCTTGTTGGACCTGTGTATAAGGACTCGTTTTCAACAAGGCTGTTTTCTGTAAATAGGACGCTCCCTTCACCGTATCTAAGCTGGACACAAAATGCCCATATACGGCATCTAGATTTCTTGTAATTACAGAACTAGGATTTCCTTGCAGTAAGGGAAAGGCTGGCCATGGCATCAACTCGATTGATGGCTTGTTGCCAAAATTCCCCACCGCCAGCGGAATCGTGCCGCTCAATTGCGCATCTTTAACCAAATCGGAATTTAATCGTATACCATAGCGGAAGAGTAAATTTTGTAAACCTAGGTCGATGGGCGTAGCCACCAATCCTTGATTTGCGACGGTATCCACGCGTATCCCATCCAATAGAAATACGGCCTTTCCACCCTTCACTAAAAATTGGTCTATTTTATACTGATCCGCCTCACTGAATTTTCGATCGGGTTGAATCACACAAATCGCATCTAAGCCATCCAATGTGGGCGAAGCCGATAAGTCCACCGGATATAAATCATAGCGTTTTTTCAAACTTGAAATTAAGTCAATCTGCTTGATCGCTGGCACATGGCTATAGTCCAAAAAGAATCCGATCTTCTTTCGTTCCTGTTGGCCCATCGCCGCGATGCCTTGCGTAATTTCATATTCCATGCCCTCCACACTTTGATTTAACATTTCCTGCGGAGAGGACAATTTATTCCCTTTCAAAAGCAATACGCCTATTTGCGCATCTCCTTTTTCAATCAACACCCCTGGGAATACCAATTGCTGCACCTGTTTTCCATCCTCATTATTGACAACATTAGTAGGTGGAATCCCTAAAGAATCTAATTGGAAGATTATTTTTTGGCGCGCCGACTCATCCGGATATTCCTCATACACATCAATCTTCTCGATCTCTATCCCTTGGCTACTATTCGATTTAAGATCTAAGAGCAATTCATCCAAGGCCTTCTCCATTCGCTTAAATCCAGCAGGTAATTTATTGCCCCCTAAAAAAACTTTAATGCGAATAGGGCCATCTTGTTGGCGCAGTAATTCAATACTCGAAGCCGAAAGCGTGAACTTCTTTTCCTCACTTAAATCAAAGCGCATCCGGATATACGGACTCAGCCCGATTAGCAATATGCCCATCGCAATCAATAGAGGGCCAATAAAGGGTTTAATCCAGTTTTTCATGCTTCTTGCAAACAAGAAAAGCATCCTTCACAGAATGCTTTTTCTTTTTATCATTTATAAATTTTAATAGAACTTATAGCGCTTATCTTCAATTTTTGAAGCTTCTTTGATGGCCTCATTAATGTAAAAAGAAGCTCTTTGAGTTCCCATGGATTGAATTTGATTCTTGTACGTCGAGTAATCAGCCAAGGCCGGTGCAGGTGCACCTCCCGTTTTTTCAACCACATACACACCATTTTCTCCCACAAACACCGTAGAACGCTTTCCGTTTTGCAAACCAGCGATACGACCTAAAGCGATTGCATCTGGACCTGCTGAATTCAACATTCCATTCGATAATGATACGGCTGAAACTGTTTCAACCAAAGCACCCGCTCCATATTTCTGAGCAATTTGCTCTAGAGGACCTTTGATTCCCGCTAATTTCGCTGAAATTTTTTCGCCCTTCAGTTGGTTTATCACCATCATCGATAGTTCTGATTTGAAATCAGCTACTTTCACATTGTCTTTTTCTGTTTTACCCGTTAGGTAAGCTACGATGTATTGATTTTCTTGCTCAAAAACCTTTTTAGATCCATCGCCTACAGCCGTTTTATCTTCGAAAGACCAACGAACAATTTCGCGTGCATTGGCCAAGTTATTGATCGCCGAAGCATTTTCAGTCAAACGTTCAGCGCGCATCATGATTAAACTTTTATCACTTTTAAGCGCTATATCAAAGGCAGCCAAGGTTCCATTGGCATTTGCAAACGCATCTGCTTTCGTGTAAACCCGATCCATGGTCGCCTGCGAAGAAGCAATGGATTTGTTGATCGCCGCCAAACGGTATGAGGTATTTGTTTTGCCATCCGTTACTTTAACGATATGAAAACCAAATTCTGTTTCTACCAATCCTGGCATTAAGCCCGTTCCTGAAAATCCGAAAACGGCTTTTTCAAATCCTTTGGCCATAGAACCATTGTTTTTAAAATAGCCTAGATCTCCACCACTTTGAGCAGTACCATCCATGCCATTCATTTGCGCTAATGTCTCGAAGCTTGCGCCTCCTTTGATTTGCGCTAATACCGCTTCTGCACGTGTTTGAGCTTGTGCTTTTGCCGAATCAGATTTGTTGGCCGGTGCGATCAAAATATGACTGGCACGAACGGTGAATAAAGTATCTTTCTTCACACCACCGTATTTGTAGATCGAATACGTCAATCCGTTTTTAAATGGACCGTAAATTCCACCAACTTGGAAAGTGGCCAATTGGCTTTTTACTACTTCAGGAATTTCCGCATACGAAACTAAATAAGGAGTTCTTACGTCTGAATTAAGCATCGCAAA
>JABMMK010000366.1 GCA_013205605.1 Cytophagales bacterium
GCTTATGATTATGTGGCAGGATACTGTTTGCATAATGATTATTCAGAAAGAGAGTTTCAATTAGAAAGAGGAGGGAATTGGTCAAAAGGTAAAGGTTGTGATACATTTGCTCCCTTAGGACCATTCTTGGCTACCAAAGATGAAATTAAAGATGTACATGATTTGAATATGTGGCTTGATGTTAATGGCAAGAGATTTCAAGTCAGTAATACCAATCAGTTGATATTTAATGTACCCCAAGTAGTTTCATATATTTCACAATTTATGACTTTGCTACCAGGTGATGTCATAAGCACAGGTACTCCACATGGTGTTGGACTTGGTTTAAAGCCACCCGTTTTTCTGCAACCTGGCGATTGTGTTACATTAGGAATGGATGGGCTAGGCGAACAAAAACAAAATTTAGTTGCTTATTCTTGATGATTGATTCACATCAACATTTTTGGAATTATAATGCAAACAGAGATGTTTGGATTACTGAAGATATGGGGAGAATCCGAAAAAATTTTCATCCCGGTGATGCCGTTGAGTTATTTGCCAACAACGAAATTAGTGGTTGCATTGCTGTGCAAGCCGATTCGTCTGAAGAAGAAACATTTTTTCTAATTTCATTAGCCGAACAATCTGAATTCATTAAAGGGGTAGTGGGTTGGGTAGATTTACAAGCAAAAGATATTGAAAGTCGATTAACTTATTTTTCACAATTTGAACAGATAGTAGGTTTTCGTCATGTAGTTCAATCTGAAACCGATCCTAATTTTTTATCAAGACCCAATTTTTATAAGGGAATTCAATTATTGGCAACTTTTGATTTTGCATATGATTTACTTATTTATCCAAACCAATTAAACTCGGGCATAGATTTTTGCAAGAAAAATTCATATCAAAGAATTGTATTAGATCATTTGGCTAAACCACCTATTAAAACGAGAGATATTACTGAATGGAAGAAGAATATTGAAAAGTTCAAGGAATTAGAAAACGTATCTGCTAAAATTTCCGGTTTAATTACAGAAGCCGAATGGTTTAAATGGAATGAAAAAGACATTTTGGATGTCATTGAAATATCTCTAGAGGTATTTGGGCCTGATCGACTAATGTTTGGGACAGATTACCCAGTCGTTTTAGTAGCAGAAGAATTGTCTAGTTGGGTTACTACATTTAAAAAATCCATTTCTAAATTGTCTGCAGATGAAATAAAAAAAATCACCTTAGATAATTGTCTTCAATTTTATAAAATAGAACTATAATGAATTTAGGATTAAAAGAAAAAGTGATTATCGTCACTGGAGGTGCAAAGGGCATAGGGGAAGGAATAAGCGAAAGTTTAGCTCTTGAAAGTGCCATGGTGGCGATTGTAGGTAGAAACGAAGTTGACAATCTTAAATGTATTGAAAAAATTCAAGCTACAGGTGGTCAAGCATTTTCATTTGTTGCGGAATTAAGCGATCCTAATCAATGTAAAAAAGTTATCGAGGAGATTTATACTAAATTTGGAAGAATCGATGGATTAGTTAATAACGCTGGAATAAATGATGGCGTTGGATTAGCCAATGGTACCTATGAAAAATTTCTTCAATCATTGCATTCAAATCTAATTCATTATTATTTATTAGCTCAGGCTTGCTTACCATATCTAATTAAGACAAAAGGTAGCATTGTCAACATTGGTTCTAAAGTTGCAGAAACTGGCCAAGGTGGAACATCCGCATATGCGGCTTCAAATGGTGGCAGAAATGCTTTAACACGCGAATGGGCTGTTGAATTGCTACCACATGGCATTCGTGTCAATGCAGTTATTGTAGCTGAATGTTATACTCCTATGTATGATAAATGGATACAAACATTACCTAACCCTAGTGAAACGTTAAGTGAAATAGAAAATCGGATTCCATTAGGTAATCGGATGACAACCAAAGAAGAGTTAGGTGCTATGGTTACTTTTTTATTATCTAGCAAATCGAGTCATACCACTGGCCAATTAATACATGTGGATGGTGGTTATGTACATTTAGATCGTTCTTTAATCTAATATCATGGATTATAGTCATATTGAAAGCCCGGGGTTAATTGTGTTTCCTGAGATAGTGGAATCCAATATTAAATTGGTCATAGATATGGTTGAAGGAAATGTAGACCGATTAAGACCTCATATTAAGACTCATAAAACCCAAGAGGTTAATGATTTATTATTAAAAGCAGGAATATATAAATTCAAATGTGCCACGATTGCTGAAGCAGAGTTACTCGCTATTTCAAATGCAAAAGATATATTATTATCGATTCAACCTACTGGAACAACCCTTGCAAGATTTATAGCATTAGGACTTCAATATCAGAATAGTCAATTTTCATGCCTCATCGATGATTATAATGCAGCTAAAATTATTAATGATTTAGCCATCAAACATCATGTGAACATTCCTGTTTTTATTGATATTAATGTTGGCATGAATCGGACTGGAATCGTTCCTAAAGAAGCGTTTAAATTGATTGAAGAAATTTCTAATCATTTAAGTAATCTTGTCATTAAAGGATTACATGCCTATGATGGACATATTCGGGATGCTAATTTACAAACGCGCATTGAACATGTTAAACAAGATTTTATTGATTTTTATGCGTTAATTGATAAAATAGATACGTCAGCATATGAATTGGTGGTCGGTGGAACACCTAGTTTTTTAGTTCATCATACAAACAATCGCTTTGTTTGCAGTCCTGGAACCTTTGTATTTTTTGATATTGGTTATCATAATTTGTTTCCTGAAAATACTTTTAAAATGGCTGTTCAAATAATAGCAAGAGTCATTTCCAAACCTACAAGTTCAACTATTTGCATTGATTTAGGACATAAATCGGTGGCAGCAGAAAATCCTATTGACAATCGAGTTCGGTTCATAGATTTTCCCCATTGGACGCTTAAAAGTCAAAGTGAAGAACATGGAATTATTGACGTTCGAGATAATTCGAATATAGAAATTGGTCAAATCATTCGCATGTACCCTTATCACATTTGTCCAACAGTAGCGCTTCACCAAAATTTGCAGGTCATAGAACATGATCATTTAGTAGGCGAGTGGTTAGTCAAGGCACGTAATCGTAAAATCAATATTTAATATGCTACTCTTTGACGCTCATTTAGACTTAAGTATGAATGCATTGGAATGGAATCGGGATTTACGTTCCTCCATTACTGAAATCAATTCAAGAGAGGAAGGCATGACTGATAAATTAGATAGAGGCAAGGCAACCGTGTCATTAGAAGAGTTAAGAAAAGGCAATATTGGTATTGTGGTAGCTACACAGATAGCAAGGTATGTATCAAAAACATCTGATTTACCTGGCTGGAATTCTCCTGAGCAGGCTTGGGCACAAACACAAGGTCAATTAGCCTATTATAAAGCATTAGAATCTTTGGGAGAATTATCTCCCATCAGAAATGCAAATGAACTAGAAAGCCATTTACAGTATTGGAATGGGTCAACCGATGATAAAAAAACGATAGGTTATATTTTAAGTTTAGAGGGTGCTGATTCTATAGTATCCGTTGAATACTTAGATATAGCGTATAATTATGGATTAAGAGCTTTAGGACCCGCTCATTATGGACCTGGTAGATACGCACAAGGAACCAATGCAACAGGCGGCTTGGGACCTAACGGAAAAGATTTGTTAGTAAAAATGGAATCTTTGGGGATTATCTTAGATGCCACACATTTATGTGATGATAGTTTTTGGGAAGCCATGGATATTTTCAATGGATCTGTTTGGGCAAGTCATCAAAATTGTAGGTCTCTAGTAAATCATAATCGTCAATTTACAGATGAACAATTTAAAGAAATTATTCGACGTGGAGCTGTGATTGGTTTACCTTTAGATACTTGGATGATGGTCCCAAATTGGGTTAGAGGTGTATCGGATCCAATCAGCATGAAAGTAGATTTAAATGTAATGATTGATCATCTCGTACATATTTGTAGCCTTGCTGGCAATACAAATCATGTTGGTATTGGTACCGATTTAGATGGTGGTTTTGGGACTGAACAATCCCCCATGGATATTAAAACCATAGCTGACTTACAAAAAATCCCTGATTTATTGTTTAAAAGAGGTTTTTCCAATAATGACATCACTAAAATTTGCCATCAAAATTGGATTGATTTTTTAATGAATCATTGGAGTTAATCATACTGAACCTGGGGGAGGACTGTATGAAGTCCAACCTCCATCTACGATTAAGGTTTGTCCCGTAATTTGCCTCGACTTATCTGATAGCATAAAAGATATCGCATTAGAAATATCTGTTACATCAGCTATGGTTCCCATTGGAGTGATTTTAGTCCATTGACTTTCAAAATCACTTATTAAAGCTGTTCTTTCTGTAAGGGTAGCACCGGGTGAAATGGCATTTATTCGAATGCCTAGTGGAGATAATTCCACAACTAAATTTCTAACAAGTTGGATTAAAGCTCCTTTTGTCATCCCATAAGCCACTAAATCAGGATGAGCTTGATGACCCGTAACTGAGGTAGTAACGACTATACTTCCTTTGGTATTACTTTCTTTTAATCGTTGGGAAATAAATTGTATTAAAAAGAAGGTACCTGAAACATTAACCTTCAACAATGTATCCATGGATTCCCTCGGATAATCAAGAAAACCTCCAAAAGTTGTAATTCCGCTATTGCAAACACAACCATACAAAGTTCCCGGTGTATTATTAATCGTGTTACCTAAATCATTTAAAAATAATTCGCTACTTGAATCACCTAAAATTCCCAATTGGTTTATTAACAAATGTTTTTCTAATTGCTGTGCAGCAGATTTGAAAACGGAAGGATCTATTTCATTCCAAATGACAAAATATCCCTCCTTACATAATTGTATAACTACTTCTAATCCAATTCCTTGGCCTGCACCTGTGACAATTACTTTCTTCATTCTAATGTGAGTCTCTCGTTACTTTAGAACCTGAACCACCCTTTAAAAAATCAAAATCGGCACCCACATGCGCCTGTTCTACGCGATCAATAAACAATCCCACATATCCTCTTATTTGTTTTACAGGGACAATAGGATTAGCAGCTTTTCTTTTGGACAATTCTTCGTCACTAACTTCCCAATGAATACTTCGATTATTTAAATCTAATTCAATAAAATCACCATTCTCTACCCAGTTCAGAGGTCCACCCGCAGCGGATTCAGGACTCACATGCAAAATTACAGTTCCATAACCCGTGCCACTCATCCGTCCATCTGAAATTCGTACCATGTCTTTTACTCCTTTTTCCAACAATTTTTTAGGAATACCCATGTTACCCACTTCGGCCATACCTGGATAACCTTTAGGACCCACATTTTTCAAAACCATCACTGAATTTTCATCGATATCTAAATCAGGCAAGTCAATTCGAGCATGATAATCTTCAATATTTTCAAAAACAACGGCTTTACCTCTATGCTTAAATAATGATAAAGATGCTGCAGATGGTTTCACTACGGCTCCATTAGGTGCTAAATTTCCTCTTACAACAGCTATACCTGAATCTAATTTAAAAGGTTCATCAAAAGTTGAGATAATATTGCTGTCATAAATAGGGGTATTGTCAATGTTTTCACCTACCGTCTTACCATTGACTGTAATGGCATCTGTATTTAAAAATTTTTTCATTTGATTCATTAAGGCGGGTAGACCCCCAGCATAATATAAATCCTCCATAAAGTGCTCTCCAGAAGGTTGAATATTAGCTAATAAGGGTATTTGCCTAGAAAACTTATCAAAATCATTTAAATCTAATTCTACACCAATTCTCCCAGCAATAGCTAATAGATGAATAACAAAATTTGTAGATCCACCCGTAGCGGCATTGACTCTAATCGCATTTTCAAAAGCTGCTCTTGTTAACACTTTTGAAATTTTCTGATCCTCGTTAACCATTTCAACGATGCGTCTACCAGAATGTTGAGCTAAGACTTTTCTTCTTACATCAGCAGCTGGAATAGCCGCATTTTGTGGCAAACTTAAACCTAAAGCTTCCACCATAGTAGCCATTGTCGAAGCAGTACCCATCACCGCACAATGCCCGGGAGTTCTTGTCATACAAGCTTCAGCTTCCACAAATTCTTTTTGTGTTAACTCTCCTAATTTATATGCTTCTGCAAAACGCCAAACATCAGAAGTGCCAATATCCTTACCTTTAAATTTACCTTTCATCATAGGTCCCCCTGAAATGACTAAAGTAGGTAAATCAACACTGCAGGCTCCCATAACTAAAGAAGGTGTTGTTTTGTCACATCCACACATCAGTACAACTCCATCGATCGGATTTGCACGAATAGATTCTTCAACATCCATACTAGCTAAATTTCGATACAACATAGCAGTAGGCTTAATCAAAGTTTCCCCTAATGACATCACGGGAAATTCAACTGGAAATCCACCGGCTTCAATAACTCCTTTTTTTACAAATTCAGCAAGTTCTCTAAAATGTGCGTTACATGGAGTTAGTTCAGACCATGTATTACAGATACCTATGACGGGTTTACCTTGAAAATATTCATCTGGAATACCTTGATTTTTCATCCAGGCTCTATATATAAAGCCATCTTTTCCAGTTTTACCAAACCATTGTTGCGAGCGTAAATTTTCTTTATTCATGTTCAAAGTCTAAGGTTTTTTTTAATACAAAGCTATTATCCGGACCTAATGAATAAAAGCATACTCTAACACCATTTACTAAATCTGAATATTGATCATTTTTAAATTGAAAGGATCTGACAATATCAGATTTCACGAAATACAATGAATCCTTTCCCGAATAACCAAATTCTTGTCTACCCTTTAAATTAGGGAATTTTA
>JABMMK010000367.1 GCA_013205605.1 Cytophagales bacterium
CGCACGTGTAGGCTGTTAAAAATTTTTGGACAATCCAAAATGTTTGTTTTGTAAATTAATTTAAAATTTAGCGTTTAAAATAAATCAGGACCGTTTTGAATGGAAGTATTCGAAAATTCTTTGGTATTGGTATCGAATAATTCATCCAATTGTAAATCGTCAGTAAAATTTGGCCAATAGATGTTATTTCTTAGGGGGTATTTTATTTAAAATGAATTATTACTAAATTAGGAAGAACGTGAAACACTTCTTAAACAAAAGTTCAATTTAGTTTGACGACGTTTATTAAAATGTAATTAAAATGGTCAATATCATATGGTTAGTATTGGTTTTATTTGCCTTATTATATATATATGTTTTTGCTGTTGATATCATTAAAAACAGAAACAATCTTGAAAATGTAAGTTGGGTTAAAACGGGACTTATTGGTTTTGTGGTAAACTTTTTTGACGTATTGGGTATTGGTGCATTTGCGCCACAAACAGCTCTTTTGAAGTTTACAAAACAAACCTCTGATAAATTAATTCCAGGTACTATGAATGTGGCAAACACATTGCCGGTTTTAATTCAGGCGCTCATTTTTATTCAAGTTGTTGAAGTGGAGCCCCTTACTTTAGTAGTTATGTTTTTAACCGCAATGATTGGCGCAATTTTAGGAGCTGATATTGTTGGAAAACTTTCCGAGAAAAATATAAGGTTAACCATCAGTATTGCATTATTAATTACAGCAGGTTTCATGTTCGCCAACAAAATGCACTGGATACATGGCGAAGGGGTGGCGATTGGAATTCATGGATGGAAATTAGTTATAGCAGGAGTTGTTAATTTTATTTTGGGAGCCATGATGACTGCTGGCGTTGGTTTATATGCACCTTGTATGGCGTTAGTTTATATGTTGGGATTATCACCTCAGGTGGCGTTTCCTATCATGATGGGATCATGTGCGTTTTTAATGCCACCAGCTTCCTATAAATTTATAAAATCAGGAGCATATAATAAAAAGGCGGCATTAGGGATGGCTATTCCTAGTATTTTTGCTGTGTTGATTGCTGCATTCATAATTAAATCTTTACCATTGGATACCTTAAGGTGGTTGGTGCTTATTATCATCTTATACACTTCAATAACCATGTTTTTGAGTGCGATAAAATTAAATAAAAGGCTAAATATTATTTGTAAATTTTATTAAAGCAAAAAGATATGTCAACTTATCCAAGTATTTTTAATGATGTTATTGGTCCAGTGATGCGAGGTCCCTCAAGTTCGCATTGTGCCGCCTCACTTCGTATAGCAAGAATTTGTCGTGATTTGATGGATGAGCAAATCAAAGATATTTTAATCACGTTTGATCCAAAGGGTTCATTAGCGACTACACATAAAAGTCAAGGATCAGATATGGGTTTATTTGGTGGATTTTTAGGTTGGGAAGCATATGATGAACGTTTGCAAGATTCCGAAAAACACTTAGCCGCCTCAGGAATTAATTATTCAATTAAAATTGATCATTTAGCTGAAAAGCACCCCAATACTTATCAAATATCATTGACTAATGGTAAGGAAACCAGAGAATTAGTTGCCATTTCAACCGGAGGTGGTATGATTGAGGTTATTAATATTGATGGAAATAAAGTTTCAATAGCGGGCGATTATTTTGAAACGTTAATTTATTGCACAGAGGCTACAAGTATCATTAATTATCTAGAGGTAACGGTAGTATTTGATGAAATCAATTTTCATCATGGTGATCATTCTTTCATTGAAATTAAATCGCAAAACAGAATACCTGAAAATATTTGTAATGAAATAAAGCAAATGCCTACGGTAACTTTTATTAAAGCGATTAATCCCGTGCTTCCAATAATGGCACGAAAAAATATAAAGGTTCCATTTATTTCTTGTCATGAAATGATGGAATACAATAAAGGCAAAAATAAAGCACTTTGGGAGTTAGCCGTTGATTATGAGAGCATCCGAGGCAATATTAGCCCTGCATCCGTAATGGAAAAGATGAAAGAGATTATTCAAATTATGCGTAATGCAATTGATACAGGATTAAAAGGAACTAAATATAAGGATCGCATTTTAGGAAGTCAATCTCCTCATTATAAAGAATCATTTGAAGCGAATCAATTAATTGGCGGCGACGTTATTAATAAAACTATTATGTATGTTTCTGCCATTATGGAGGTTAAAAGTTCAATGGGTGTTATTGTTGCTGCTCCAACTGCAGGTTCCTGTGGCGGATTGCCAGGCGTAGTATTTGGTACTGCAGATTGTATTAATAATAATGAAGACGCAATTATAAAAGCAATGTTATCCGCTGGTTTAATTGGTGTTTTTATAGCAGCGCATGCAACTTTTGCAGCCGAGGTGGGAGGCTGTATGGCGGAAACGGGTTCAGGTGGTGGGATGGCAGCCGCTGCGCTCGTTGAAATGAATGGCGGAAGTTTGGAGCAATCAATTGCAGCAGCTTCACTCGCACTTCAAAATTCATTAGGTATCATTTGTGATCCCATTGGTAATAGGGTAGAAGCACCTTGTCTTGGTCGCAATGTTATGGCGGCAACTAACGCTATTTCTTGTGCAAATATGGCATTATCAAATTATGAGCATCTAATACCACTTGATGAAGTTATTGAAACTATGAAGGCAGTGGGTGATCAAATTCATCACACATTACGTTGCACGAATCTAGGTGGGCTATCTATAACAAATGCTGCCAAAAAAATAGAAGCTTTACTAGAAGAAAATCCACCCGTTTTTTATAAAAGCTGTTAAATAAATAGAGTTAACGTAAGAAAATCATATTTCTTATTGTCAAAATATTAAGAAAATATGAAAATTAACAAAATAGGTACTTTGCAAAAAAAATAAAACGTATTTCATTCATTCTTTGCATGTTAATCATAGGAAATACTATTTTTCCACAACCCGTTGATCGTTTTGTAAAGGTGATTCTTGCCGCGGATCATGGGAATTGTTTATATTGTACATCTTGAGCAAAATTGGACCGATAGAGTTTATCTCTTAGGGACAGTTTCATTAGGTATTGAATCTTTCAGGATGATAAAAACGAATGTCAATACTTGTAGGTTTTTCTTCAATGATTTCAGCTACTAATTTTCCAGTACCTGCACCCAAACTTAATCCGATCATTGAATGACCTGTTGCGATGACCAAGTTATTTATTTTTTTCGAACGGCCTAAATAGGGTAAGCCATCCGCAGAACAAGGTCGGTATCCATACCATACTTTATCCCAACTAGGTGTGGGAATATCAAATTCAGGAAAAAATTGTTTCACTGCTTTTAAAACGCCTACCACTCTATTCATTTGCGGCGCGGCCTTCGTTGTTGTAATTTCCATGGTTCCACCAAAACGCATTTTATTTCCATCCATGGGTGTAAGTGCGACACGCCCTTCCATTAAAACCGATGGATAATCTGTTTGAAATGGAGAATCTTCCAATGTGACGGAGTACCCACGTCCTGGCATCAATGGCATTTTAATTCCTAATTTTTGAACCAACTCCCTACTCCATGAACCGGTGGCTAAAACCACAATATCCGCTACATATTTATTTTTATCGGTGATTACCGATTGAATTTTTCCATTGGTTAATTCAAAATCAACCACTTCCTCATTTAAACAAAATTGCACCCCCTTTGATTTTAAATCTTCAATTAATTGTTTCATTAATTTATTTGGATACAAATGCGCATCACATTTAAAATAGATCGCACCCAATGCATTTATTTTATGACGGGGCTCTAAAGCAAACAATTCATCCTGCGTTAACAACTGAGTATCCGTTAATCCTATTTCATGTGCGCGCTTTACTGTATGATATGCATCTTCAGCCACTTTTTCAGTTTGAAATATCTCTAATAAGCCTTTATGTTCATAGGCAAAATTGAATTGAGGAAGTTTGGCCCATTCCTCATAACAATGTTGGCTAAACATGGCATAATCTTTTAAAGGAATGGCAGCCTTATCTACATTTTCAGCGGTGGCCATTTGCATAAACTTTAAACCCCATTGCATTAAACTCAAACTTAATCTAGGTTTAACATAAAAGGGGCTTTGTGGATTTAACATCCACTTTAATCCTTGTTTTACAATGCCGGGCGTTGCTAATGGAATAAAATGACTAGGACATACATATCCAGCATTGCCATAAGAGCAATTATTTAAAATATCATTTTGATCAATGACTGTAACTTGATGTCCCGCTTCTTGTAAATAATAAGCGCTACTTAATCCAATCACACCCCCGCCTAGTACAACTACCTTCATATAATAGATTAAAGCTCGAATTTCGTTAAAATTGCGTTCATTTCCCCAATAAATTAAGTGGAATTATTTACAAGATAAAAAAGGCTTAAAGCACTTGAAAACCGCCTGCATAAGGATCATCAGCGGGATCAATGGATATGGTATTAAATCCTATTATCTTAGCCCAACCCTGAATAGAGGGTATAATTGCCTCCTTGCCGCCAATTTCAGTCATGGCTTCCACCTTTCCAGTAAATACTGACCCTATAATACTTTCATGCAAAAAGGCCTCTCCTTGCTTTAATTTACCCTTCGAATACCAATGGGCTAATCTTGCTGATGTACCTGTTCCGCAGGGCGAGCGATCAATGGCTTTATCACCATAAAAAACCGCGTTTCTTGCCGTATTTTTTTCATCCAATACTTTTCCAGTCCACAAAATATGAGAACATGAATTAATGGTGGGATCCAATGGATGTTCAAATGTATGCGCAGCGTTAATGCGTTTACGCAATTCTCCACTCCAAGCAATTAATTGCCCAGCAGTATAATTTTCAATCCCTTTAAAATTTTCTTGCACTTCAACAATGGCATAATAATTACCACCATAACAAACATCAATATTTAATTCCCCTAAATCAGGGCATTGTATTTTTAAATTTTCGGCAGCTGAAAAGGAAGGCACATTGGTCAATTTCACTGAACTTACTTTTTTGCCTTCCATGGTATAATCAATTAGCACCAATCCGGCTGGTGCTTCCATCCTAATTTTTCCAGGCACTTTAGGTTGTATCAAACCAGCTTCAATAGCAACCGTAATGGTACCAATCGTGCCATGTCCACACATCGGTAAGCAACCACTAGTTTCAATAAATAAAACAGCAACATCATTTGCTGGATCATGAGGTGGATATAAAATACTACCACTCATCATGTCATGTCCTCTTGGTTCAAACATTAATCCTTTTCTGATCCAATCATATTCCTTTAAAAAATGTTGGCGCTTTTCGCTCATTGTATTCCCCTCCAATGCTGGACCTCCACTTACTACTACACGAACAGGATTACCACAAGTATGCGCATCAATACATTTAAATATGGAACCCGTTAATTGGTCATGACCGAAATTTTCTGAACTGATTGGTTTTACTGCTGCCATAAAATTTATTTATCCAAGGGTATTTAATGTTTGAATACTCGAACTCCTATTTAGAAAATTATATGCTTGTACGTCGTCAAACTATAGTGGTATTCCCTCAAGGAGTGTTTTGTAATATTTGTCGTCAAATAATTAAATTCAGAAAATTAGAAATGGCTATACCCAATTAAAAAATAAAGGGGATAGCCATATAAAACAGTTAATTAATTATAAACTTAAGTACTCAGGGAGTGTGGGTCTATTTTTCAAGCCCGTATCAATAATTGACTCGATTCTTTTACGCTCCTCACCTTCTAATACTAGTCTTGGACGACGCACAGTTTCAGAACCAATGCCCGTTTTAGATTCTGCAAATTTGATATACTGAACTAATTTAGCATGAATATCTAATTCCAACAATGGCATAAACCATCTGTATATATGTATAGCTTCTTGAATTTTACCCGCTTTTGCTAATTTAAATATCGCAACTGTTTCTGCAGGAAATGCACATACCAGACCAGCAACCCAACCATCAGCGCCTAATAAAATTTCTTCCAATGCTAATGTATCCACTCCACATAAAATACTAAAGCGATCTCCAAATGCATTGCGTAATCTTGTTACATTAGTTACATCACGTGTTGACTCCTTAATAGCTTGTATCGTAGGCACTGATGCCAGTTCTGCAAACATTTCAATGGTTACATCAATTTTATAATCTACTGGATTATTGTAAATCATGATTGGCAAGTCAGTGCTTGCAGCAATATCTTTAAAATACTGCACCGTTTCACGATGATCTGATTTGTAACGCATTGGAGGCAATAACATCAATCCTTGCGCACCCCATAATTTTGCATTTTTCGCTAATGCAACGGCTACACTCGTACTTCCTTCTGCTATATTAATGACTACGGGTACTTTGCCATTCACAAATGCCAAAGTTTCCTTAACTAAAATTTCTTTTTCTTCATTATTTAAAACGCTAGCTTCCCCTAAAGTGCCGCCTAATATGATACCATTTACTCCAGCATCTAACTGGGCCCGCAAATTTTTCTTGAATAAATCAAGATCCAATTGATCATCAGATGTAAACTTTGTGGTTACCGCGGGAAATACCCCTTTCCATGCAATTGCCATAGTATTAAAATTTATTTAATTTATTAACTAAATTCTAATGTACAAAAAAACTACTGAATTAACCTACCAAACCCCGTTGTAAATCATAATCAGATGCCTGGCTTATCTTTATAAATTGTCAGCAAAATTGGACCGATAAAACCATTTTGTTTCATTTTAAATAAACCCACATTTCTCTCGAAAATCCCTCTCTTGCTATCCATTTTGCTTTCATCTCCGTTAAATAAAAGAATTCAACCTTTTGAGGTGGATTTGGGCGTAACTAAGGGCCAACTCTATTGATCCACTAGTGGATCTTAATCAGATCAAGACGAAACCCAAATTTTACAATTCAAGAAAAGTGAATGATTTAATTCCGTTCAAGTGGTTTAAAATCAATTTATTGTGATATCTCGTTTGCTGCTTTTTATAAAAGTGTTTGTTTTATTTAAATGAATTAATTGCCAAGTTCGAATCCATTTTGAACAATATGAATTTGAAAATTCAATGATTGCTGACAATTTATATTTTGACAACATACATTTAAAAGTATCATTTAATAAAAAAATATTTATATTTGAAAATAAAAAAAACATAAATATGAAAAAGTACTTAATGCTTTCCGTTGTAGCTTTTTTCTTCACAGCTGCCAACGCATTTGACAAAGGAGAGTGGACTGGATTTATCTCTGATGATAAATGCGGAGCTAAAGGCAATAGCAAAGGCCATGCCGCCTGTGCTAAAGATTGCGTAAAGAAAGGCGCTAAAATTGTTTTTGTCAGTGGTGATAAAGTTTATACCATCAAAGACACCAAAAAAGTAGAAGAATTCGTTGGCGAAGAGGTAACCATTACTGGTTCCATCACGAACGATGTTCTAGAAATTACCAAATTGGTCAAAAAATAAAAACCAATAGTACACAATACCTGTAATCAGTTTGAACAAGTTTGTTCTCTTGACAAACCAAGATTTATGGGTATTCGATAAAAGCTTTTATTTTCGACTAAAAAAGGGTCTTTTGTAATTTAATAATTACATAAGACCCTTTTTGGTTTCAAAATCCCCTACATCGTTGGTAAAATTGGACCGATAAAGGTTATTTCTTAGGGAGTGTTTAAAATTAAAAACGTAGGATTTTTCCTGAAAATCTCTCTCGTGCTACCCGATGCTTTTGCTCCTGTAAAATTACTCTTTTGAGGTGGATTTGGGTGCACCCAAAGGC
>JABMMK010000368.1 GCA_013205605.1 Cytophagales bacterium
CCATTTCCCTTTTTGATTAGGTTTTGCTATGGCATTTGGAAGAAAAAAACTTGTTAAAAATAGGGCAAAACTGATTTTTTTAAAATATGTCAACATTGAATTTTATCTTTTAAGATTTTATATGAATTAAAATGTAAATATTAATATTAAACCGATCAATAGTACAAAAATATAGGATAATTTCATCCTTTTGTTTCATAGAAATTTGCTAAAACTTTAGATATATTTGCAATTGTATTAATAAAAAAGCAAATGATTCGGCCTAAGTTGTTGAAAGTTGTTGAGAATAATGCAGCTTCTTTCGATATAAGAAATGAAAATTGCCTTACTTTGATAATCCTTGGCACTATCACCCTGAAATAGAACTAACATTAATAACAAAAAGCAAAGGGACTAGATTTGTCGGTGACCATGTAGAACGATTTAAGGAAGGTGATTTAGTTTTATTAGGTTCCAATTTGCCACATTATTGGCGAAATGATGCATTGTATTATAGGCCCAATTCGACTGAAATGGCAGAAGCCATGATACTCCGTTTTAGCCTCGATTTTTTAGGAAAGCCATTGTTGTTGATTCCTGAAATGCATGGGGTAAAGCAATTAATTGAGGAGGCGTCACATGGTATTTCATATGGCCAAATAACCTCAGATCGAGTTAAACCATTTTTGCAAAAAATGCATTTGGCAAAAGGGATTGATCCATTAATTAATTTTTTGCAAATATTTAAAATTTTGTCGCAGGCTAAAGATGGTCGGGCGCTTTCTAAGAAATTTTTTGGAGAGTCAAATCCAATCAATGATTCTGATCGAATGAATCAAGTTTTGAATTATATTCATTTTCATTTACAGGAGAATATAACCCTTGAAATGGTAGCAAATCTGTCAAATATGAATGCAACAGCATTTTGCAGATATATAAAAGCTAAAACCAATAAGACTTTTATCGAATTGCTCAATGACATTCGCATTGCCTATGCATGCCGATTACTTCTTGATGGTCCACGTAATATTTCTGAAATATGTTATAATTGCGGTTTTAACAATCTCACCCATTTCAATTATATTTTTAAAAAAATCACGGGGACAAATCCTTCCAATTATCGAAAATCAAAAGGTGAGATTATGAATAAAGTGTTTGTTTAAAATTAATCACCGCCTAAGAAATAGACTCTATGAGTCCATTTTTTGCTGAGGATTTACAAGCTAGCCATTGAAGCTTTTATAAATTGTAATGCATAAAAACATTTTTAAACTAGCGCTTGTTTTGGCTTTAAAAATAAGAGTTGGACCGCAATAACAGCCGCTACAATAATGGCTAGAGCAGCAAAATCTCGATTTAAATTTCCAGCATCCGAAGATCTTCCCAAATAATCGGTAATGAAAGCACCTGCAAAAATGCCTGCCGTATTTAAAAATCCATAGGCCGTCGCCCGTTTATTCACCGGAACGAATTGACAAAGGATAGGCATATTATTCGTATCAAACATACCAAACCCAAAACCAAAAAGAGACGCAGCCACAAAAACAAGGCCTATTGAACTACTATAACCCAACAATAATAATGCCGGAATCATAAGCGATAAACCCATGGCGCCAATATAAATCCGACCACGTACATTTTTTTGTACCCAAGTATCTGAAAAATAGCCGCCAATGATTCCCCCACATAAAGAAGACATGGATATGGATATCGTCGTGAGAGGACCCGCCAAGGACATGTCGATGTGTAATTTATTGGCAATTAACGTAGGCGCCCAATTTTTAATTGCCCAGCCCGGAAAACTAGGCACCGCGAAATATAAAATGATAATCCAAAAAGAAAAGGAAGAAAGTAAGCTTGTCACACTAGTAAAAACGGATTGATATCCTTTTTGCGCCTTAGTCGGCATGTTTCTCTTAATCCTGTCCTGCAGAAATACAATCAACACCACGGCATAAAACATCCCAAACCCACCAAAAAACATAAAAGTATATTGCCATGAAAATAGTTTTGCAACTGTGGCGCCAAAGCCACCCAATGCCTGCCCCATATATATTCCAGACATGTGTAGTCCAACCGCCAAAGACCTCGTTTTATCTGAATGATAATCGGCAATCAAAGATAAACCCGCAGGTATGTAAAGCGCCTCGCTTAAACCCATTAGGGCTCTTAGCCAATATAAGGTATTAAAATTTGTCGCAAAGCCCATCGCAAAAGTTACCATGGACCACACAAATAAACTTCCTATAATGAGCCCCTTTCTGTTTACCCGATCGGCAATCAAACCAGAAAAAGAACTCACAGATCCATATACCCACAAAAATACAGCCATTAAATACCCATAATTAGTGGCTTGCTGTAATTCAACAATATCTATTTGCATAGACGGACGCATTGTAGCAATCATTTGTCGGTCCATATAATTTAAGAGCGCTACCACCCATAATAAACCAACAACAACCCATGGATATTTTTTTGAAGCCATCATCCTTATTTATTTACTAAACCTACCCATATTTTATGGGTTCGAATTCCTGGTTTAATTTCGCCAGCTGGAAGAAATAGTCTATTATTCCACTTAAATGCATGGGTTGTCACAGGTGCCAAAAATTTCATATGCGATATGAGTTCCCAGCTATTTGGAATTGCCTGATAGCGCAATATATCTCTACTAAATCCTAGATGGTTTTTTTGTAAGTTATTTTTCAGAGTCGTTAATTCCATGATCATAGTGGTATCCGCAGAAGACGAAATTTTTGCAGAAAGCAATTCTACCTCATGAAAAATTGACATATTATCTCCCCCGATCAATAAAAATTCCGCATCTCCTATGCAAAGAGCCGTGGTTGCTGAAAGCGTTTCGGGTATTTCCGCCTTTTCAAACCAGGTATTGCTAGCAATATTCCAGGCATACACCTGCTTGTACATTTTACTAATACCATCCTTGCCTTTACATCGTCCCCCTATCACATAGATTTGATTACGCAATAAGGCTGAAGCGGCAAAAGCGGTCGGTTGAGGCATAGTGGAAACGAATTTCCAACCAGCTTTTATTTGGTTAAAATAAAGCGCCCAAACTTTATCCGATACCCCTTCTTTATAGGCCCCTCCAAATACATAGACCGCATTATTGGTAGCCATCGCAACTGCATTTGTAACCGCTTCTGGTAAATTAGGCCATTTGATTATTTCAAAACGATTTGCATCTGCACTTTTTTTAATACAATACACGTGATTCACGGGTCCTGTTTCATTTTCGCCGCCCGCATAAAAAATTCCATCTTTTAACTGTGCAACGGCGGCATAGGCTACTTTGGAAGGAAGTGAAAATTTAAAAGTAGGATTGACAACTAGGGTGTCTTTTTTGATATCATAAATAAAAACATCCTTATAATATTTTTTGGCGCCACCTTCCCAAGGCAAGCCCATCGGAAAATTATTACCTCCTGCAAGGATACATTTATCGCCAATGAAGCCTGAAATTAAGCCTGATAAACCCATATGGGGCTGTGCTTGGGTAGTAACTGGCAATACACCCGCCTCGCGCCACGATATATTAGGGATAGAATTGGTTTGGGCCATCGAAAAGGTAGAAAGGAAAATCCCAAACAATCCAATTTTATATTTTTTCCAACGAAGCCAATTCATTAAAAGGGCATTTTTGAGGCATATGTACTAAATCCTAAAGCATCAACATCTTTACTAAATACATCAAACTGGGCTGTTGACATATTCGAAACAGGAAGCCTAAAAGCCCCACAATCTAAACCTATTTTTTTCATATAGGCCTTGCCTGTTGCAATACCCCCATATTTTCCTAATAATCGAATCATATCAATGGATTGTTGCTGTAACTTTCTTGCCTTTATTAAATCATTCTTAGTATAAGCGTCAATTAATGCATGATATAGGGGTGCCGCATAATTATAGGTACTGCCGACAGCACTTTTAGCACCAAGTACGAGTGCCGATAACATATTTTCATCTCTGCCCCATAGCATATCATAAGCCCCCTCGGCAAAATTAAGACACGATAAATAGTCCATAAAATCTTCATGGGTATATTTAATACCTGAAAAGTTTTCGAGTTTCCCATGAATTGCTTGAAGTAAATCATACATGGGAATGTGGACCCCGGTTAAAACAGGTATATGATAATAATAAAAGGCTAAATCAGGAATCAATTCACCAATTTCAAAACAAGCCTTTGCTATTACCTCCGCATTGGTAGGTTTAAAATAAAAGGGCGTTGTAAAGGCGACAGCTTTTAATCCAATATGCTTTGCATAGAGCGCCAACTCTTTGCAATCTTCTATACAAGTGCCTCCTAAAAATGGAATGACGGTGAAATTTGGATTAGCCCCTACTGCAGTAGCCCAAGCTTGCATGACTAATTTTTTTTCTTTTTGGGTCAAAGAAACCCCCTCCCCGGTAGTGCCACAAATAAAGGCGCCGGCAACTTGATTGCTTTTTAGCATTTGGTAATAGGCAGGAATTTGCTCCAGATGTAAAGAGCCATCTTGATGAAATGGAGTAAAGGGTGCCGCAATTAATCCTTCTAAATGTTTCATAAATTAATTTTTTAATTACCTATAAATTAAATATACTTATTAAATCATATTGGAATGCTAGGAATGGGTTTATTTAAAATAACGACTTAATCATTAATGCAACAGAATGACCATGGTAAACTAAATTGATCGTCCTGTTTTTAGGCCATTCAACCAACATTTCTGCTTTAATTTTTTCCAAGTAATTGGCCTTGGAAGCAATTTCTTGTCCATACAATTGGGACTTAGTAAACATCAGAAAGGTAAAAATCAAGTATCGATATTTCATGATCATTAATTTAAAAAGATTTCATCTACAAGTAGGAAGGCTCTTTTATCTTTACCTTCGTGCCATTTTGGAATTTTCTCCAGTGGTTTTGCGATGATTTTCATTTCGCTAAAAAGGGTTGGCTTGAATTTCACATCGATCGCATATAACTCGTGGAATCTCGTTTCTTTAGGAACTGGAACTTTCATTATATGAATCCGCTTAAATGGACCATTTGCATTTGTTTTCCCCCATATCTCGATGGCTTGAGGTGGGAAAATTCCGGTGGTTAATTCTTCCATTATCCGCAAAGAAACAATGGAAATGGTTTTTGGAGTTTTGAAATTTAGATTTAATTCCATGTCATTATTTC
>JABMMK010000369.1 GCA_013205605.1 Cytophagales bacterium
GACCCCCTGTATGGTCTTTATGATTGTGACTTAAATAAATATTATCAATATTATCAAGATTGATATTTAATTCTTTTGCATTCTGAAGAACTGTATTTTCTTTTGAACCGGCATCAAATAAAATTCTTTTCCCGTCAACTTCAATCATTGCTGAAAATCCCCATTCGCCGATGTGAGAATCAAAGGAACTCTGAGATTGATTTTGGAGAGGTTTACTAAACAGGGGAGTTGATGATTTGAATTGATATTAATTATTCAAGATATGAGTAGGGCGAAGAATAAGGATTATATTTTCAATAAACTGCACAAATCCCACCTTAATTTTGATGGGATAATTTATCATTTCATCAATTTTTCCATTAATTAAATTTGTAATTTTGACTTAATGGAGAAAAATTTATACATCATAGCTGGTTGCAATGGAGCTGGAAAGACAACTACCTCTTTCACCATTTTGCCTGGTGTATTGGATTGTAAGGAATTCGTTAATGCGGATGAAATAGCAAAGGGCTTATCTCCTTTTCAGCCTGAATCTGTTGCATTTGAAGCAGGACGAATCATGCTAACAAGAATTCACGAGTTAATCGAAAAGGGAGAGTCATTTTCGTTTGAAACTACGCTTTCAGCTAAGTCTTATCATCAACTAATTAAAGAAGCTAAAACCAAAGGTTTTAAAGTGACTTTATTGTTTTTTTGGCTTAGATCAATCGACTTGGCAAAATCTCGGGTGGCAACTCGCGTAAAAGAAGGTGGACATCATATTCCAGCAGACACGATAGAAAGAAGATATAAATCAGGAATAAATAATTTGTTTGCTATATATTTGCAAATAGTTGATGATTGGTTTATTTATGATAATTCAAATACCGAATCAGAACTTATTGCACAAAAAAACGATATTTTTAATCAAGAAAAATGGGAGCAATTAAACAAAAGCCATTGACAACTGCTGAAAAGTTGAAAATAGGTATGGCCCAAGTTAAAATCAATTTAATGGCCTATAAGAAAGCTAAGAACTCAGAATTGGTTGTGCTTCAGGGCGACAAAATTGTTTTCTTGAAACCTGAATAGTTATCTTATCCACAGATTTTCATCAATTAAAGAGTTTTGGCTGATTGATCCCTTGGATCAAGCATAATTAATACATTTAAGTCTCACATTTAGCTGTAGTATTTATACTTTGTTGTTTCCTTACTGTAATTTACTTTTGACTTCGTTTAATTTTAAACAAACCCACATTTCACCTGAAAACCCCTCTAGTGCTACCTATTTTGCTACCAACCCTGTAAAATAAAAGAATCCACCTTGTTGAGGTGGATTTGGGTGTACCCAAAGGCCGAGTCGATACGGCTACAATCAAATTTTAATCGGATTAATAAATTAGAGGATTATTCTAGTCCAATTTCATTGGACTTATTCAATTCGTTTCTTGCGGGTTAAAATCAGTTCCTTGTGCTCTCTTGTTTGCTGCTTGCTACCGTTAAATCAGTTTGTTTTATTTCAAATATTCTAAAGATAAAAGCATTAATTTTTCGGCGGCGGTCTTTGATTTTAAGATGGTAAAATCACGGGAAGTGTTATCGCCGACCTCATAAACCAAAGCTTCTGAATTAAATTCTTTGTTAAAAAATGCCTTAGAAATTACGCCAGAAGCGGGTTTGCTTCCTCTTGCATTTACTTTATAATCTGGAATTGTCTGCTCCAAGGTCTCAAACCAACGTTTAATTAGCCCGTCCATGTTGGTTGGTTTTTCGGTTATATTCGTGTAAAAAATATCGTCCCAGGTGGAATGAAAGTCGATGCCAAAATAGAGTTTACTTTTTGTGCCATTGAGTTTTTTTCGTAGAAAATCACGCACAATTTGAGTTTCGGGCTGGTTGAAGTCCGACCAATCGCGATTTAGGTCAATACCCCCTGTGTTGTGTCGCCAATGTCCATTATCAACACCATCCGGGTTCATCATGGGCACAACATAAACCGTATATTCTTTTCTAAATTTCTTCGCAGTTTCAGAATCCATACAAAGCGATTCTACAAATGCCTGCAAAGCAAATTGCCCGGTTACTTCAGGCGGATGCAAACGCCCGATAACCATCATAATCTTGGAGTCAGACTTATCTTCGCCAATACGCAAGCATTGAAAAGATCTATTTTGGGGTGATTTTCCAATGATTTCGCTTGATACAAATTTGTTTCTTAGAATTCCTTTCGACCAATCAGAGACAATCGACGAAGTAATCAGTTCTTGAGCAGCTATCCAAGTTATTTTATGATCTACACGAACACGCACATATGCAGACTCCGAAAGCGCATTATCTTGAAAATTTTGGTTTTTAGCTTGAGGATCTTTTACGAGTATGCAATCGGTTGAATCAACTGATGGCCAGGTTTTGCCATCACGACTGATTTTTGGGAAATAGCGATGTTTGGCATTTAAATAGGTTAGGTGAATCCATATAGTCTTTGGAGTCTTACTTGTTACCTTAAACGCGTACCAGGGACTCGGATTGATGGGGTAATTTTCGGCAGCGATAATGGCCGTATAAAGTGTATCATTGTTTTGCGTGATTCCGTTGAGTCTTGCCCCATCAAAACCATTATCAAACGTAATGTTCCCTAAGGTTTGTTGGCCACGCCACTGCGGAATAATGGCATGGTTACGCGTATCTACTTTTTCGGTACTCGAGGTTGCTTGTCCTTCAAATTTGGGTTTTATGGTTTGAGAAAATCCCGAGAAAGGAAAGAGAAATAGGAGAATGGAAAATATTTTATTCATTAGGAATAAGAGTATGGAATACAATCAAGTGAAATTTCAGTTTCAAAAGTATCAATTTTGTTCTTAATGTCTTATTTCATGAATGTTTATTTTAGAAGAAGTTAATATCAAAAACCGTCAATAAATATTTTCACAAGATTCAGCTATTTTATTTGCCAAAATTATAAGCAAACAATAATTGGTTTTTGAAAACGAATAATTAAGTTTAATTTTGTTTAGTTTTTATTAAACAATATTACTAAACCCTAAAATTTTATGAATTTAAAACTACCTATTTTACTTCTTTTATTGTGTAGTGCGTTCGTTGGTTTTGCACAAAAGACAATCAAAGGACAAGTAAGAGATGAAACTACTAAGGAAAATCTTCCTGGGGTAACTGTATCCATAAGAGGTACCAGTGTGGGTACATCAACAGACGGAGGAGGAAATTTTTCTATTTCGATTCCTAATAATGCCAAAGAATTAACCTTTAGTAGTGTTGGCTACACTCCAAAGCTGATCTCCATCGGGAATCAAACATTTTTGGAAGTAGTATTAGTTACTGATGTGACTAATCTTCAAGAGGTGTTTGTCAATGCCCTTGGATTTAAAACTAAAAAAGATCGATCAGGTTCTACTTCTTCTAGTATTTCCTCAGATGCGATTAAGTCAAGTGGAGAGGCAAATATCTTAAGTAGTCTAGCGGGAAAGGCTTCAGGTGTTAAAATAGCTCGTGCAAACGGTGACCCGGGGGCAGGTGTGAACATTCAAATTAGGGGTGCAAATACCATCGGAGGATCTTCTCAGCCACTCGTTATTGTAGATGGTGTACCATTATCAAACGACAATTTATACGGTTCAGGAAGTTCAAGGTCGGGGGGCGTATCTCAACAATCAAGATTAAATGATTTAATTCCTGAAGATATTGAATCTACCCAAATATTGAAAGGTGCGTCTGCAGCGGCATTGTGGGGCTCAAGAGCTGCCAACGGTGTTTTGGTCATTACAACCAAGCAAGGTAAGTTAAATCAAAAAATGAAAGTTAGTTATTCGGCTAGTTATTCATTAGACGAAATAAACAGGAGACATCCTATGCAGACGGCCTATGGGCAAGGGACAGCGGGTAGATTTAACCCTACAGCAACCAACTCTTGGGGCGATAAAATATCTACTAGATCTGGAGCGGCAGATGTTGTAAACTCAACAGGCGAATATTTTTTAGGGGATGATGGAACAAAAATATACCCCATCCTCTTTAAAAACTCCACAGAAATATTTGAACAAAGAAACTTTGATCAAGTTTTTCAAAAGGGTTCATTTTTAGATCATACTTTAACTATTTCAGGGGGTAGTGGAAAAACCACCAATTTCTTTAGTTTAGGTTCTTTAAACCAAGAGGGAATTATAAGAAATAGTAATTATGATCGATATACAATGAGATTTAATAATCAAACATTTTTTAATAATTTCATTAGCCTCACTACAAAAGCTAACTACGTAAAAACCAATAGCAATAGAATTCAACAAAATTCAAATTCTGCGGGATTATATTTAGGCTTATTGCGTCAACCGCCAGATTTCAACCAAAATCCTTATATCGGAACCTCTGTTTCAAGTACGGGTCTTGGTACTCCTTTAAGACAAAGATCTTATCGAAGATATCTTGGCAATAACATAAATCCATTGTTTAATAATCCATTATGGACTATACAAGAGCAACAAGCCACAACGGTTGTTGATCGATTTAATGCTAATTCCAACCTTAATATTAATCCATTAAGTTGGTTACAATTGGACCTTCGTGGGGGTATAGATACGTATGTCGACAAAAGAGTTTATTTTTCTCCAGTTGGATCAACCAGTTTCAATAATGGTAGATTAGAAAACGAAAATTTCATTAATTCTGAGATTAACATCGATGCCATTGCTAGAGCAGATTTTCCTGATCTAATTAAAGATAAAGTAGGACTAAATGCAACTTTGGGCTACAATATAAATGATAGAAATAGAAATGTATTATTTACAGGTACTCAAACCTTTTTAGTAAATAGCAGGATTCAATCATTCAATAACGGAGTTGCACCTTTTGAGGTTAGTGGCAGTACCAATCATATTCGTTCCAATAGATTGTATTCTATTTTAGCATTTGATTTTTATAAACAAGTATTCTTGAGTGTGTCGGGTACACAAGAAGCGGCTTCAACCATTAAAGGAACTTACTTTTATCCTTCAATGGATTTGGCTTGGCAGTTTTCACAATTGCCCAATATGACCAATAAAATACTTTCTTTCGGTAAAGTTAGATTGACATATGGACAAGTTGGGGTTCAGCCAACGGCTTACAGGTTTGGTACTACCTATGAAACATTTACTTACTCCACCTATGATGATGCGCTAGACATAAACGAATTTGGAGGAGGTTTCAGACTAAACGATGACCAAGGAAACAACCAACTCAATCCTGAAATTAAAACAGAATTTGAATTGGGCACTGACTTGCGTTTTTTTAATGACCGTTTAAATGTAGGTTTTACTTATTATAAGAATGAAATTGACAATATTCTTCTAGCTGTTAATTTGTCCCCTTCTTCTGGATTCCTTTCAAAGTATTCCAACGCAGGTAAAATGCAAAATAAAGGAATAGAGTTAGATTTAGGGTATAAGATTTTAACCAAAACCAACGTTGGTTTAGAACTTTATGGAAATTGGAATAACAACCAAAATGAAGTTTTAGACTTGGCAGGTGCTGCCAGAGTAGAATTAACTAACCAATCTATCACATCTAATGCAATTGTTGGGCAGCCTCTGGGTACACTTTTCTCAAGCAGGGCTCAAAGAAATGAAAATGGCGCCTTGGTTTTAGATGCGAATGGTTTTCCTAAATTGGCCCCTCAACAAGGTATTATTGGTAACCCTAATCCAGATTGGAGAGGTGGATTTGGACTTAAAGGATTTTTTAAGAAACTAAACTTTAACGTATTGTTTGAAACTTTCCAAGGGGCTGATTTTGCGGAAAGGTCTCGTTTTGTTTTAAACTCTTTTGGAACTTACGAAGACACAGGTAACGAGGTTACTTTAACAAAAGATCTAAAAAACTCAGCAGGAAAATTATTCCCAGCTGGAACAACGTTAAGAGGTAACATCTATAATTTTGGTGCAGGGGATGTATTGTTAGATGAAAATTGGTATAATACTTTGGGTGGTGGATTGGGTGGTTCTGCCATCAATGAATTCTCAATCAGTGATGGTAGTTGGACACGTCTACGCGAAATATCCATTGGGTATAATTTGGGAGGAGAGAAATTTAAAAAACTAACTAAATTAAGTTCAATAGATTTTTCTATTTCTGGGAGGAACCTAATGTTATGGACCAAGATCAAAGGGATCGACCCTGAGGTAAATCAATCTGGAGTTGATAATGGCTTTGGCGTTGAATATTTCACGAATCCAAGTACGCGGTCATGGGTGTTCTCGGCTAAAATTAATTTTTAATTCTTAAATTAAAACAAATGAAAAATTTAAAATATATAGCATTTTCCCTATTGCTTTTCATTAGCATGGGTTGTGAAAAACTGGTTGAAGGTATAAATGATAATCCAAACGAAATATCATCTGATTCTTTTGAGGCAGGTGTTTTACTTCTAAAGGGAATTGAACTTGCCAATGTTTCAGTACAAGCAGGTCATGAAACTAGGATAGGTGGAATGTGGTGTGGGCAATCGAAAGGATTAGTTTTATTGTATAAAAGTTTAGCAGAATACAATATCTCTGCGGAGGAAACTAACGGAATTTGGCAGAATGCTTATCAGGGAGTGGTGAAACAAGCCCGACTTTTGAGACAGCAAACCGCTACAAGTCCGAAAGCAAAACAGTACTCAGGGATTACGAAGGTTCTTGAAGCAAATGCATTAGGAACTTTAGCTAGCTTGTTTGGTGATATTCCCTATACTGAAATATCAAATGAAGCCGTTGCAGACCCAAAATTTGATAGTCAAAAATTTGTTTTTGCACAATTACAAATTTTGCTAGATGGAGCGATAGCTGATCTTAATGCAGCTCCCAACTCCGCCATTCCTGAAGATTTGATGTTTGCTGGAAATACTATCAAATGGATTAAAGTAGCTCGTACGTTAAAAGCTCGCTTATATTTATATACGGGTGAATACGAAAAAGCATATCAAGAGGCTTTGGTGGGAGTTTTGACTCCTTTAGACGCTTTAGTCTTTACACCCCCTGCTATTGGTAACGGAAGTCAAAATCTTAATTATAAAATGATCAACCAAAGAGGAGGATATTGGGGATTTACGGGTTCATATCTCGATGTTTTATTGGGAACAAAAAGAAACAATAGTAAAACTCAAGAAAATGCTCGTTTAGCCTATTATCGATTTGATGGGGCTTCAGCTACCAACAACAAAGGAATTGCGGCAATAAATACGCCTATGACTTTAATTGGTTATGAAGAAAATACTTTAATATTAGCTGAGTCTGCAGTTAGAACAGGTAAAACAGCTATTGGACTTACTCAATTGAATAATTTAAGAGCATATTTGGCAGGTGGAAAGGCATTTATTAAATTAAATGCCGGTGATGCCTTAAAATATGATCCTTATGTATTAGCTGATTTTGAGAAAAATGGAATTGAAAATAAGGAAGGATTAGTCACTGAAAGAGCCTTGCTACGTGAAATAATTGAAGAAAGATATGTATCAGGCTTTACAGGATTATTAGGCTTTGACGACTTAAGAAGGTTAGGGTCAAAAGAAAAGGATATTGCGGTATTACCTCCGTTTAATTCTCCAACGATCTCTCAATATCCTCAAAGATTCATTGTGGCACAATCAGAGCTAAGTGCAAATGAAAAAGCTCCTAAAGATGCGGGAATTTTTAGTATTACCGAAGTAAATAAATAGGAAATCGTTTGTTTAAATTACTATTTTAAGAAAAATAAATCATCAAAACCCTCCAAGTTAAAATGCTTGGAGGGTTTTGTTTAGAAACCCCAAAAAATGAAATCACTTCTTCCCTGGCTATTTATCAGTTTGTTTATTCCCATGTTTGGAAATGCCCAAGATGAAAAGCCACAAGCGATCGAAAGAGCTTGTCCTTCCATCTTTTCTTTTAATAAGAACAATAAAACCTATTCATTTCGATATGCCAGTAATCATCCTATTGCTTTGCAAAATGATAAAATTAAGCAAATGGTCATTTACATTCATGGGGCAAGAAGAAATGGACTAGACTACTATGAATGGGGAGAAAAAGCAGTAATCGCAGCTAATAAAAATGATGAAACATTATTTATTTCTCCGCAATTTAATTCAGAGAAAGATTTAGAAGATCATAAACATGATTTGACACATTTGTTTTGGGTTAAGAATAATTGGCGGATAGGCGATGAATCGGTATCGAGTGAAAAACGTAAGATGCCAGAGGTATTTAGCAGTTTTAGTTTAGTTGATTCTTTGATCGCTCGCGCTTGCAATAAAAAGCTTTTTCCGAGTCTGAAAAAAATTACCATCATTGGACATTCGGCAGGTGGGCAGTTTGTCTCGCGCTATGTAAGCATGACACCTATGCCAAAAATATCTTCTACCTATAAATTTAATTTCATCATCATGAATCCATCAACTTATATGTATTTAGATGATCGCAGACCTGTTAAAACTGAAACTGGCTTAACTTTTATAAAACCAGACTCAACGGGTTGTCCTAGTTTCAATGATTACCCCAGAGGTATGGAAAAGCTAAATCCTTATGCTTTGAAAGTTGGTGTTGAAACGATCAAGCAACAATTTTTGAATCGAGACATTCGTTTTATTCTAGGGGAGAAAGATGTCAATATGAACGATAGTAGTTTGGATAAGTCCTGCGAAGGAAATATGCAAGGTCGTTTTCGCTTGGAGCGGGGACAATTTTATTATGCCTACATTCAACTTTATTCCAATAAAAAGAAAATTCATCAAATTGAAGTTGTGCCAGATGTAGCGCATGATGGAGATAAAATGGTCAATTCTAAAGCTGCACGTAAGTTTCTGTTTGGCAATTAGATTTTGCGATCTATTTTAACGAAACAATATGTAAATGAATTATTTCCAAATCGAAAATGATGCGATTATTGCGGGTCTATTTTTGATCCTTTTGGCCGGGCTATTTTATAGCACGGAATCCAATCATATATTTTGGAAAAAATTATATGGAATCGTTCCGCCCTTATTGTTTTGTTATTTGATTCCAGGTTTTCTAAATAGTTATCACATTATCCATGGAGAAGCTTCTGGCCTATATAGTTTTGCTACCAAATACTTACTTCCTGCATCCTTGATTTTATTATTATCGACTGCAAATCTGAAGGCGATTTTGGGCTTGGGAAACAAAGCGCTCCTCATTTTTTTTACGGGCACTTTTGGAATCATCATCGGGGGCCCTTTAGCCTTATACGCGGTATCTTTATTTTCAGATAGTTTTCACTTGGCAGCCCAGGAGGGAGGCTATTGGAAAGGCTTGGTTACTATCACCGGATCCTGGATTGGGGGAAGTAGTAGCCAATTGGCATTGAAAGAAATTTATGGATGCTCTGAGGAGCTTTTTGTCATCATATTGGTCATAGATGCTTTGGTGGCTAATGTTTGGACCGCTCTCTTATTTTATGGAGCCGGGGTCACTAGTAAAATCGATGCTTGGCTCGGAGCCGACCCAACTTTGATCGAGGAGGTTAAAAAAAATATTTTGAAATATAAAGAAATAAAAGATAAACCTGCCGACTTAAAAGACCTGTCATTTATTTTAGGAATAGGTTTTGGTGGCACGGCTTTAGCTCATGCGTGTAGCGGTTTCATTTCAAAATTAGTTGCACCACATCGAGATTGGCTCATTTCGCATGGTTTAGAACCTTTTTCTTCCCAATTCTTATGGTTAATTCTATTATCTACAACTATTGGCATACTTTTATCGTTTACCAAAGTTAGAAAAATGGAAAAGTTAGGAAGCACAGATTTTGCAACTTTATTTATTTATTTTTTAATTATGACGATTGGAATGCGTTTAGATTTATTCAATATAGGTGCAAATGGGGGATTACTGGCGGTAGCTGTCATATGGATGCTAATTCACATTTTATCTATGTTTGTAGCTGCCAAAATTATAAAAGCACCTTTCTTTTTTGTGGCAGTAGGTAGCCAAGCAAATATTGGTGGTGTAGCTACTGCACCGGCTGTGGCAGCTGCTTTTCATCCCTCCTTGGCTCCAGTGGGGGTTTTGTTGGCCGTTTTAAGCCATGTCATAGGTACTTATGCAGGTATTATTTCGGCTTGGTTGATGCGATTTGTCGATTAAAACCTGGAATAACTACAATCGATTGCAGGCGTTTCTAATCTGCTTTCTGTGTTAAGAGAGCGATACACATTTTAATACCCTCCTCATAGTGTCTAATTCTGATGTTTTCATTGGGGGCATGTATATTGTTATCAGGATTAGGTATTCTTAGCGAAACTGCCGGAACATGTAAAGTTTCAATAAAAGAAGCCATCGGCTGTGAACCACCTGTGGCACGTACTTTTAAAAATTTACCAACAGCCCTTTCCATTGCTTTTCCTAACCACTGCCCAATCGCCGAATCCATCGGAGTCCTAAAGGGAAGCGATCCTTCTTTTTGTTTCAGTGTGGCCAACGTTTTGAATCGGGCTCTTTGTTGGTCTGTGGGTAAGCTATCAATTAAAGTTACGCCGTGTTGTGTCAAGTAGTTTTT
The DNA here is from genome assembly GCA_013205605.1 of Cytophagales bacterium. Taxonomy (GTDB): domain Bacteria; phylum Bacteroidota; class Bacteroidia; order Cytophagales; family Spirosomataceae; genus Aquirufa. The sequence continues at coordinate 10,503 of JABMMK010000369.1, forward strand.
GATTAAACTTATCTGCCTCGAACCAGGTGTTTCGGGGACTAATCGTAAATCTAGCTCGGCAATAGCCATATTTGGAATGGTGGTGGTTGCTTCTTTTCCTATGTTTGATGCTCGCATTCCACGAATATTTAAGCTTGGAAACTGCATGGCTTCCTGATAACTTTCGCCTACTTTATCCGCTTCTGCTATCCCAATTTCAGTATTTAATTCCGCCATATTTTCTGGTATCTCGGCAAATGATTTTTTATCAGCTTCTGTAATGTTTACCCCATCATAATAACCTGGAATCGTAACTCTTCCGTCATCGTCTTTCATACCTGCTAAAAGCTTAGCTAATTTTAGCGCGGGGTTTGGGGCATAGTTGCCATATTGCCCACTGTGTAAATTCTCTTTGGCACCGTATATCGTAAGGGTTAGCGTTGCAATACCTCTGGCTCCAAACATGATTGTTGGAATATCGGATATATGCCTTGTCCCATCCATAATAACCAAACGGTCAGCTGCCAAAAGAGCACGATTCTTTTTTACTAAATCTGCGATAGTTGGCGAACTTAACTCCTCTTGGAAATCCATAATTACTTTTATATTGTACTCAGGCACTATATTTCTTTTTCTTAATGCGTAAAAAGCAGAAATAAAACACATAGCTGGCCCTTTTGAATCTGATGCTGAGCGTGCAAATATTTTCCATTCAGGATCTATTTTTTTTTCAATCTCTTGCCACGAAATTTCATTTCCTTTTTGATTTTTAATGACAGGTTCGAAAGGACTACTTTGAGTCCAAGCAGACTTATCCACTGGCTGACCATCTATTTGCAAATAAAACAACACATTCGGCTTTTTTGGGTCTACGATATATTCAGCATATAAATGCGGTACTTTTGACGATATTATCTTAGTGGTCTTAAACCCTAAACTTTGAAAAGTTTTTTCACACCATTTTAGGTTGGATTCAATTTGTTGTGGATAATTACCATCATTGGGTATTTTGAGAAATTCCCTGAATGTCAAAAGTGAGCCTTTGATCTCTGCTTTTTCAATTTCATTTATTTCGAGCTTGCTTAAGTTTTGACCAAAAACTGACAATGAGGTAAAATATAGAAGGACAAAAAGAATTCTCATCTGCTTTACTTATTTTATTTAAAATGTGAGAGTGAAAATATACAGAATCCTGCAAATAGCATAAATATTTTATGTTATTACTTGCGCCAATACGATCCAACGTTACAGGAATTGCTTTAAAGAGACATGTTGGCTGTTACAAGGTATCAATATTGAATTTATTATGTAAGGATTTTGACTGAAAACCCCTCTCGTGCTACCTGTTTTGCTTTCAATCCCGTAAAATAAAAGAATTCACCTCGTTTGAGGCGGTAACGGTTCGGGGGTTTGCGTTCGGGCGGGTTTACGTGGCACAAAGTTTCAATTTATTACTAAAACTCATTAGAAGTAGATAACTCCAAGTTTGCATGTCAGAGCGCCTGACGCAAAACCCTTTTTAGCTGATGTTTTTCTTTCTCCATAGTGCTATTGCTACAACTACTAAAACGCTTAAGAAAAGTAATGACCACAAAAGCAAATTTGAAGATTTAAAAAAAGAAGCATTTGTTTCCTCAACTTCCCAATAATCATTTTCTACGTTTAGTTTTACTTCTTGGTTGTTCTCATTGGTTAAAATATACTGCTTTTGAGGCAAACCTTTTAAAGTAAGAATTAGCTCACACATATTATTAGGCATATCCTTAAAAACCGTATTTCTTACATAAAGAGAGTTAAACTTATCTGGCACATTTAATAACTCTGCAAATACCGTGGTCTCGTGTCCAAGTACAACAGTTGGATGAATAAATTTGATGGTATCATTATTGATAATCAGTAAACAATTTTTTTGAAAATGTTTACTGACTAATTGCTGAAATTCCTCTGGAGTTTTGTAGGCGTTTTTATTAAAGTGATAATCAATCTCTCCCTCAAATGCGGTAAGTGAACTCTTAATTGCCAAAAAATACTTACCGTTTTGCTCATAAATCATCATACTTGACAAATCGGGACTATGGGCAAATAGGAATGGTGTAAAAAACACCATTCCTATCATTAAAAATAGTAATTTAAACTTCATTTCTTATTGAGCATATGCTCCTGCTAAACCGTTAATAAAATTATTTGAACCTGCTTTATCCACGTGATAGTGATAGCCTCTAGTAGCATCATAATGTCCACGACTTGCGTCTAAATCGGTATATTCTGTTCCTGCAGTACTTAACCTTTCGTACATGCCAAAACCATCTAAAGCATAACCAATCATAGCAGCATGTCCGTCTGGCTGAGTGATTTTAGTTGATTTACCTGTAGCAGCATGATAGTGATAACCTGCACCCATATTTATGTGTCCACCAGCATCGTCAAAAGGAGCTAAGGTGTATGCAGCCAATATTGCATTTGTAGGTGCACCTGCATCAAATATCACCCCATTAAATGCAATTCCTCGGGTAGTTGGTCCAACTGAGCCTGGTCCACCACCAAAGCTAACTGGTGAGCTCAATTTCACAGGGGTAACAGGTATATAAATAGTTTTTGTGAGGGTAGATACATATGAAGGTAAACATTCAACACAATAATTTTGATAAGCTACCCCAACATTTGGATTTGCAGCTGCCTGACATTCAGCTTGAGTTGTAGTTCTTGTAATAGCACCAGTAGTAGTGTTATACATTTGCCATTTAGTATTCTTATAAAATGTGGCTAGATTTTTAACAAATGCTCCATCTACGTCGAAAACGTTTCCGGCTTCTATCCAAATTCCTCCTTTTGTAGCATCATCTGTAATGTTTGTTGGACACCAAGGACCTTGCGCATGGTCTGATGGTGTACTTTTTGTGACAATTTTGTAGCAGGCTGCTGTTGTTCCATTAGAAAGTGTTCGATTTTCGGTAGTAATGGTTACCGCTCCTGATGAGGTAAGAAATTTAGTTGCATCTACATTAATAACTGTACCATTAGCAGTTGTTGGAGTTGTGGGAGTTGTTGGAGTACCATCATCTTTACTACATGAAGCCAAAAAGCAAATTAAAGCTGCGAATGCGAAATTTTTGTAAGTCATTTTTTAATTTTTTTAGTTAATATTTGATTTGGTTTAATGTCTTATTTTTTTAGGTACATTCTGTAAAATATCAGTTAACTCTGTTATGTGTAGGGAAAATCTAAGGGTCTCGATTTTCATTAAGTCTTGTATCGTTTACATTTAAACGATTTACATTTCATCCGAAAACCCCTCTCGTGCTATCAATTTTGCTTTCACTCCCGTAAAATAAAAGAATCGACCCTGTTGAGGTGGATTCTGGTGGTCCCAAAGGCCGAGTCTTTCAGTTCACTATTAGACCTCATTCAGATCAAGACGAAACCCAAAATTTTCCGTTTCGCCCCGTTTTTAAAGTGGGGTCTGGACTCAACTAATTAAAATTAACCATAAAAAATAACATTTATAATTAATATATGTTACATATATTCCATATTAACAATTATTTAATCTTGGTACTTACAAAGTTGAAATGGGTGTATGGTTGCATCTTCTCTGAAAAAGTTGTGATGGGAATATCAGCATTAAAGGTTCGTGTTTTAGGTGAAAAATGACAAAAACCTCACGCAAACCTAACTCAAAAACAACAAAGTACCCACGATTTGACGTATACCTTGATTTTCATGTAGCTACAATCTTGGA
>JABMMK010000370.1 GCA_013205605.1 Cytophagales bacterium
AACGAAGACGCAATGCCATGTGAACATTGCTTGCTATCGTCATATCCAACCATATCCCAAGCAAATACGACGGCTCCCATGCGAGCTAAGGTAGCGCAACGGATTTGCGTTTGATCTCTGGTACGTCCTTTTAATTGATTATCATGTCCGTGAGGACATAAAATACCCGCATAACTAGCGTATTTTTTGGTGGGTCTGTATAAACTTCCGGTAACATAAAACCCAGGTAGACTCTCAAAATAGACACTTTCGATGGTATAGCCATCAAACTCTTTTTTACTATGAATGACGGCTTTTGAATTTAATTTGGCCGGAAATTTTTGTAAGCCCATCCCCTCTTTGATTTGTTGGACGATCAATTTTGACCTGCTTTCCCAGGCTTTTTTTGACTCAGGTACGTGTGCATTCAAAAATTCTGCGCCCTGAAGCTCCGTGAAATATTTTCCCCGGCATAAATCAATCGATACTGCATTTTGGTTTGTTTGTCCTTTCATAATCTGTGTGCTTCCAAGGCATATCATTAAAGAAATACTGACAATAAATTTATTTTTCATAGCAATAGGTTTTTATACTCCTTTAACAAATTAATATTTTTCCTGTTCTGCCCTCTTTTTGATACGCAATTACGGCTTCTTTGAATTCAGATAATGTAAATTTCTCCTGAACATCTACATGGACCTCTTGCGTCATTAAATAGGTAAAAACTTCTTTTAAGGCTTTCTTTATTCCTTCTTGGCCTAAGCTTTCCCACCAGGAGGTCAACCACCAACCTTCTACTTTCAAATTTTTGAAAATTAATAAGCTAGAGTTTAAAGGAATGGGTTCTAAACTTAATAATCCGAAGACCAACATGCTCCCTCCTATTTTTAAACAAGCAAGCGCTTTGGCTCCTTGCTCTCCGCCGACGGCGTCAAAAACAGCGTCAACACCCGTTTCTACTGCTGCACGGACTATTTTACCCAGGTTTTCCGTTTGTACGTCAACCACAATGGTGGCTCCTAAATCCAACAAAGCTTGTTTTTGAGCTCCATTTCTAACCGTACAAATCACCTGTATGCCGCGCATTTTAGCCATTTGAATCACTAATTTCCCCCAGGCTGAGGCTCCTGCTGTGATTAAAAGCCATTGGCCTTTTTGTAATCCACTAGTCTCCAACATCCCATACGCGGTAATCGGATTCACAAAGGCCTGGCAAGCGACCTCATCGCTCATCCCCTCGGGAGTAGGTATCAATTGGGCCGTGGGTACGCAAACATACTCTTTCCAAGTGCCTATGGCCGTGAATATTACGCGTGTTCCTTTCGGATATTGTTCGGATTTTTCGATCTCTCCTGCCGCTTCAAAACCCGCACTGCTGGGTAATTTTGGTGTAATTCCATATCGACCTTGAATGAACATGATATCAGATGGATTAATATTTCTAGCTGTAATTCGGATTAAAGATTCATGCGCTCGAGGCTCAGGAATGGCTGCTTCTTCTAGTAGTAATACGCTTTCTGGCAAACCAGTCTCCTTAAAAATAACTTGTTTCATCTATATTTTTTGTTGAATTCTGAGGCAAATTACCATATTTAATAATTAAATTGTTTAAAATTTTCAAACATGCATCCATTTTTATTAACAAACCAAGTAGCCCTCATTACAGGTGCTAGCAAGGGCATCGGTTTTAGTATCGCAGAATATTTTGCCGCCGCTGGTGCCAAAGTCGTTATTAGCAGCAGAGACCAACCAACCTTAGATCAATTAGCCTCAGAATTACAAAAAAAAGGCTACGATGTTACAGGCATTGCCTGCCATGTAGGGAAAATGGACGCTTTGGAAGTTTTAGTGCAAAAGACCATCGAAAAATATGGTCAAATCGACATATTGGTCAATAATGCCGCCACTAACCCAGTTTTTGGCCCTATTCATGATACGACTTTAGATGCCTTTGATAAGATTATGAATGTGAATTTAAAAGCGCCGTTCCAACTGATGCGCCTTTGTCTTCCCTATTTAAAATTATCCGAAAATCCTTCCATCATTAACATCAGCTCGGTCGGCGGAATATCTCCTGAAGCAGGTTTAGGCATTTACAGTGTCAGCAAAGCGGCATTAATTTCAATGACCAAAGCGTTTGCCAAGGAATGGGGTGAGTTCAACATTCGTGTCAATGCCATTTGTCCAGGCCTCATTAAAACAAAATTTTCGGAAGCTTTATGGAGCAATGAGCAGATTTTGAAACATACGTTGAAAGCTTTGCCTATCAAGAGAATCGGAACGCCCGAGGAAATAGCCGCCGCCGCGCTTTATTTAGCCTCTCCTGGAGCATTATATACCACCGGTTCTATCATTACGGCTGATGGAGGGTTAACCATTTAACATGTCATGATGCAAATATCCGCTACCTTGCTCGACTTAGTATCTCGCTATCAAGCTTTTTTAAAGGAATTTATTTATCCGATCGAAAAAGAAATTATATACGGTTCCTTTAAATCTCATTTACCCAAATTGCGTGAATTACGTGAATTGGCTAAATCAAAGGGTTTGTTTACTCCACATCTTTCCATAGATGAAGGTGGTCTGGGACTTTCTTTACCTGAATTTGCCCGAGTATCAGAGATTTTAGGCACAAGTCCTTTAGGCCATTATATTTTCAATTGCAATGCGCCCGACATTGGAAATATGGAACTGATGCATGCTTTTGCTTCTCCATTTTTGAAAGAAACCTTTCTTAAACCATTGCAACGTGGTGAAATTCGTTCTTGTTTTTCGATGACCGAACCTGAACATGCGGGCAGTAATCCGATTCATATGTCTACAAAGGCCGTTATAGAGGGAGATGAATATGTGATCAACGGACATAAATGGTTTACTACTGCTGCAGATGGGGCCCAATTTACCATCGTGATGGCGATTACAAATCCTGAAGCAGAAAATGTATACCAAAGAGCTAGCATGATTTTAGTTCCCTTGGATAATCCTGGATACCGTTTGATTCGTAATATATCGATTATGGGCGATGAGGGGGAAGATTATTTATCCCATGGGGAGGTTGAATTTACCAATTGTCGTGTGCCAAAATCCTATTTAATCGGCGAGGAAGGACAAGGATTTACCTTAGCCCAAGTTAGATTAGGACCCGGAAGAATTCACCATTGCATGCGTTGGATAGGTATTTGCGAAAGAGCGCTAGGATTAATGTGTGATCGGGCGATGTCCAGGGAGTTGAATCCGGGGAAGTTTTTATCGGGCCAACAAACCATTCAAAATTGGATCGCGG
>JABMMK010000371.1 GCA_013205605.1 Cytophagales bacterium
CTACGCTACACCCCGAAAATTAGTGCGGAGAGAGAGGGATTCGAACCCTCGGTACCGTTGCCAGTACGACAGTTTAGCAAACTGTTCCTTTCGGCCTCTCAGGCATCTCTCCTAGCCTTTAAGAGAGCACAAAAATAAGGAAATTATTTATATTTCTATAATCAAATGTCAATTATTTTACCAAATCAAAAGTTGACACAGTTTTACCTTCCAAAATAGTATGACCCATCAAAAATGAATCCATATTTCTAGCCGCTTCTCTACCTTCAGAAATACCCCATACCACCAACGACTGTCCTCTACGTGCATCACCGGCAACAAAAATTTTATCTTGACTAGTTTGATAAGTAACATCAGTTTTAATATTGCCTCTTTCGTCTAGTGATATACCAAGTGAATTAATTTCAGTTACTAAATTACCATGGTCAGTATGTAAAAATCCAGCAGCAATTAGAGCTAACTCACATGGTATTTCTCTATGATTAATAACTTTATTAATCATCTTTCCATCTTGAACCTCATATACAATATCACCGATAAATAAACCCGTCAACTGTCCATTATCATCTTTTATAAATTCTTCCAAGGAGATGGACCATAAGCGATCCACTCCTTCATCATGTGAAGTTGACGTTCTTAACATATTTGGCCAACTAGGCCATGGAGTATTTTCTGGTCTTTCAGATGAAGGCTTAGACATTACTTCTATTTGAGTGATGGATTTTGCCTTATGCCGATTAGAAGTACCAACACAATCAGAACCTGTATCGCCACCACCAATGATAACAACATTTTTTCCCGCGGCCAAAATATCAGAATCCAAGTAAGGTTCTCCTTTATGATTATGAATTAAAGAGATATTTGATACTCGCTTATTTTGTTGAGATAAAAACTCCATAGCAGGATAAATACCTTTGGCATCGTTCCCTTTAGATTGAATAATTCGAGGAGTCGTTGAACCCGTTGCAATTAAAATAGCATCAAAATCTGATTGTAATTTGGATAATTTAATTTCTGATCCAATTTGAACATTTGTTTCAAATTTAATACCCTCCTTCTCCATCAAGTCAACTCGCCTTTTGACAATATTTTTATCTAATTTGAAATCAGGAATGCCATAGCGTAATAATCCACCAATTTGATCAGCACGTTCATAAACGGTTACACTATGACCTGCTTTATTTAATTGGCTCGCTGCAGCTAAACCAGCTGGACCAGAACCCACAATAGCTACATTTTTACCTGTGCGTTTAGTGGGAACTTGAGGTTGAACCCAACCTTCAGAAAAAGCCTTTTCAATAATTGATTTTTCAATTAATTCAATGGCAACAGCCGGTTTATTAATACCTAGTACGCAAGATGATTCACAAGGTGCAGGACAAATCCTTCCTGTGAATTCTGGGAAGTTATTTGTACTTACTAAAATTTCATATGCATATTTCCAATTTTCTTCATAAACAGCATCATTAAATTCAGGAATAATATTTCCTAAAGGACAGCCGTTATGACAAAATGGAGTTCCACAATCCATGCACCTGCTTGCTTGTTCTATTGTTTCCGAAGGCGTCGGAATTAATTCAATTTCTAAATAATCATTAATACGATCACTAATTGGCCTTTTTGTAGCAACAATTCTGTCAACTTCTAAAAATCCTGTTGGCTTACCCATTTCCTCTATTTTTTTAATTCAATTTGAATATCTGTATAAACTTTATTTTTATCATTCATCACATCCGTAATACTTAATTTCCTTACCGTTAATGCATTGCGATAATCTGTTGGCATAACTTTTTTAAACTGATTCGATATCGAATCAAAATTATCCAACACTAATTTACCTTTAGTCGAATGAGTAAAATCAATGTGTTTTTTTAAAAACATTTTAATAATAACTTTATCTTCTTGGCTTAGATCTGTTATTTCAACCATTTCACGATTAACCTTAGACTCAAAATCATTTTTTTCATCCAATACATATGCGACCCCTCCTGACATACCTGCACCAAAATTTCGACCTGTTTTACCCAATATAATAACAATTCCTCCTGTCATATATTCACAACCATGATCGCCAATGCCTTCTACTACAATTTTAGCCCCTGAATTCCTTACACAAAAACGCTCTCCTGCCATTCCAGCCAAATATGCTTCTCCTGAAGTTGCACCATAAAAAGAGACATTTCCTACAATAGCATTTTCCGATGCTACAAATGTTGAATTTCTAAATGGATAGGCAATGATCGTTGATCCACACATTCCTTTTCCTATATAATCATTTGAATCACCTTCGATTTCTAATTTTAAACCTTTGACCGAAAAAGCTCCAAAAGACTGCCCCGCCGTGCCACTAAATTTAAAATGAATTAAATCTGCTTTCAATCCCTTTTCACCATATTTTTTTGTTATTTCATTCGAAATAATAGTACCGACGGTTCGATTAACATTTATAATAGGAAGTTCAGCATACGTCTCTTTTTGATTAAGCAAAGAATCTTTTGCTAAGTCTAAAAGTTTCCAATCTAATTGATCTGCCATGCCATGATCCTGCTCTTCAGATTTAAATACTGATACAGACGAATCCTGATTACCGTATGATAAAATAGGCGAAAGATCCAGGTTTTTATATTTCCAATGTGATGATACATCTCGCATCTCTAAAAGATCTACTCGACCCACCATATCATTGATTTTTCTGAAACCTAATTCAGCCATTATTTCACGCAATTCCTCTGCTAAAAAGTAAAATAAATGTACAACATGATCTGGATTACCAGTATATAATGCTCTTAATTCGGGATTTTGAGTAGCAACGCCAACAGGACAAGTATTTAAATGACATTTTCTCATCATAATACAACCAGCCGTGACTAAAGCAGCGGTAGCAACCCCAAATTCTTCCGCACCTAACAAAGCGGCAATAGCTATATCTCGACCGGTTTTAATTTGACCATCAGTTTGTATAGTCACTCGACCACGTAATTTATTTTTCACTAAAGTTTGATGCGTCTCAGCTAAACCTAATTCCCAAGGTAATCCAGCGTGACGAATAGAGGATAATGGTGATGCTCCAGTGCCTCCATCATAACCTGCAATTAAAATATGATCCGCATGTGCTTTTGCAACACCAGCTGCTATTGTACCTACTCCAGCTTCAGAAACAAGTTTTACAGAAATTCGAGCTTCTCTATTTGCATTTTTTAAATCAAAAATCAATTGAGCTAAATCTTCAATCGAATAAATATCATGATGCGGCGGAGGAGATATTAAACCAACACCAGGCGTTGAATACCTCGTTTTACCTATCCAATCATCCACCTTATGACCAGGTAATTGTCCACCTTCACCGGGTTTTGCGCCTTGAGCCATTTTTATTTGTAACTCAGTAGCATTAGTCAAATAATTCATTGTTACACCGAATCTACCCGATGCAACTTGTTTAATACTGGAATTCATCGAATCACCATTGGCCAATTTCTGGAACCTTATTGGATCTTCTCCTCCTTCACCTGTATTTGACTTACCACCAATGCGATTCATGGCAATAGCCAAAGTAGTATGAGCTTCGTAGGAAATTGAGCCAAATGACATTGCACCCGTGGCGAAACGTCTTAAAATACCTTCAATGGGTTCCACTTCGTCAATTGGAATAGACTTAGCGCTTTTAAATTTCAATAAACCTCTTAATGTTATCGCTTTATTTTCTTGATCATCGATTAATTTAGAGTATTTTTTAAAAACTGAATAATCGTTTAATTTAGTTGCCTGTTGTAATAAATGAATCGTTTGGGGGTTAAACAAATGCTCCTCTCCTCTTTGTTTCCACTGATAAATTCCGCCAACTTCCAATTTAGGATTTATCGATTTTAAAACTTCATAACCAGATTCATGCTTAATTAAAGCTTCTTTCGCTAATGTATCTAAGTCAACACCTTCAATACGAGAAATAGAACCCGTAAAATACATATTAACTACAGAATGGTCTAAACCCAAAATCTCGAAAATTTGGGCACCTTGATAGGACTGCAAAGTCGATATACCCATCTTAGAAAAAATCTTGAGCAACTCACCATTAACAGCTTTAATATAATTGTACTCTAATTTTTCATAAGACAAATTAGGATCTACCAATTTATTCTCCTTCATCAACTTTATTGTCTCAAAAGCCATGTAGGGATTTATTGCAGAAGCTCCATAACCAATTAAAGTAGCAAAATGATGTGTTTCCCATACATCTCCGGCTTCCAATATAATACCCACTTTAGCCCGTTTTTTAACACGTATCAAATGATTATGTACGGCACCTAATGCTAATAGAGATGGAATAGGCGCATGAGATGAATCAATACCACGATCAGTCAGTAAAATAATAGAATAACCATCATCTACAGCATCCTCCGCATAATTACAGATTCTGTCTAATGCTTTTTTTAGAACTCCCGATTCATCAGAAGCTCGGAAAGTCATGTGAATAGACTTGGTTTGAAATTTTTCATGATCAATCCAGCGAATTTTTTCAACTTCTTTATTACGCAAAACAGGTTGCTGAATTTCTATTTGCTTACAATGACTTGGACTTTCTTCCAACAAATTAGATAAACCTCCAATGTCGGTCAATAATGACATAACCATTCTTTCACGAATAGGATCAATCGGAGGATTAGTAACTTGGGCAAAAAGTTGCTTAAAATAGCTAGAAATATGTTGCGCTTTATCAGACAAAACCGCTAAAGGTGTATCTATTCCCATAGAGCCCAAAGCTTCCTTTCCGGTTTCAGCCATTTGGGCTAATACAATTCGAATATCTTCCGTTGTAAACCCAAAAATCTGCTGCCTTGAAATAACTTCATTGGATTTTGGCTGCCTATATTCACTACCAGCTTCTGGTAAATCTTCTACCCGAATTTTGTTTTCACGCAACCATTGGCCATAAGGTTGCTGTTGGCAAATAACTTCTTTAAGTTCTTCATCTGGAACAATACGCCCCTGCTCCATATCTACAACAAACATTTTTCCAGGTTGTAAACGTCCCTTTGAAACTATGGTAGCTGGATCTAAGTCTAATACTCCAGCCTCAGATGCCATAATCACATGATCGTCATTGGTAACCCAAAATCTTGAAGGTCTTAATCCATTCCGATCTAAAGTAGCGCCTATTAGCTTTCCATCGGTAAAAGAAATACTTGCAGGACCATCCCAAGGTTCCATCATAGCTGCATGGTATTCATAAAAATCTTTCTTATAAGATTCCATGGATTCATTACCATCCCAAGCTTCAGGAATAAGCATCATCATAACATGAGGCAAAGACCTACCACTCAGGTACAGCATTTCTATCGCATTATCTAAAATAGCCGAATCAGATTGTCCTAAACTACAAATAGGTAAAATCATATCTAATTCTTCTTGCGAAAAATATTGACTAGAAAACAAAGCTGATTGCGCTTGCATCCAAGACGAATTACCTTTTACGGTATTAATTTCACCATTGTGCGCGATGAAACGAAAAGGCTGGGCCAACTTCCATTCCGGAAAAGTATTTGTTGAAAAACGAGAATGTACAATGGCTAAGGCCGAAGTAAAATTATCTTGAAATAAATCGGTAAAATATCCAGGAACCTGCATGGTAGTCAACATACCTTTGTAGATAATTGTTCTGCAAGACATGGAAGCAAAATAAAATTTATTTTCTAAGCCACGAATGGTTTCATTTAATAAATTAGAGACATATTGCCTGAACACATAAAGCTTACGCTCAAATTCAATTTCAGTTTTACAAGAAACGGGTTTATCAATAAATATTTGATATATATTGGGTTCAGTATCACCTGAATCTGCCCCTAAAATTTCAGTGTTATTTACGGGTACTGATCTATAACCCAAAATCGACAAACCTAACTTTTTAGCTTTTCGATCAATTACTTCTTTACATTCATTAATTAAAACATCATTTTTTGGAAAAAAAGCCATCCCAACACCGTAATTACCAAGCGATGGTAATGAAAACTTTAATTTACGAGATTCTTCTAAAAAAAATTCATGGGGTATTTGAACTAACACACCCGCACCATCTCCAGAGTTAGGATCACATCCGCAAGCTCCTCGATGATCCATTCTGATCAGCATTTTAATTGCATCTCGAACAATTCTATGGGATTTTATTCCTTTTAAACTAGCAACAAAACCTATTCCACAAGCATCATGCTCAAACTCTTTTCGATACAATCCTTCTCCAGACACCTTAATCTTCATAATAAAATATAATTATTCTTATAAATAAAAAAAATAAACCTATATTTAAAAAATAGGTATTAATTGAATATTAAAATATTAATTACTAGTATTTCAAATTTAATCAAAAATTAATTTGGCCTATATTAATAATGACAAAATATTATTCGGTTAACCAAATATCAAAAATGAAGAATAAATAATCTTCTAAGAATCCTATTTATTTAATAATCGTCTGATTCACTTTCTGAAAAACCACCATCAAACTCCTGCTCTTCTTCATCTGAATCTTGGAAATCATTTTCTAAATCATTTAAATAAATAGCATCAACAGCTTCTTTAACCGTATTTAATAAGGTAAAATCCTCAATTTTAGCTAAATCTAAACGGTCTTGAATTTCTTCATTTTTAGTTACTACGGCAAATATCCCCATTTCATTGGTACAAATTTTGGTACCCTTTCTAATACAACTAACTCCAAAACCGTCAATTTCAGTTACAGAGTCTATATTTAAAATCATATTAGCAAACTCCTTTTTGAATAAATTACGAATAACTAACTCCAATTCTTCTGCATTTGTTTGGGTTAAGGTAGTTTCATTCCAAGTAATGATTGCATGACTTTCATTTTGTTGTAAACTATAAAATGGATTAATGGACATGGCTAAAAAATAAATTAACGTTATTGAATATTCGATTGTATATATCTTTTTGATCTTCTTTTTGAAATGCTAATCCAGTAATTTCTGTATATAAAAGGATATATCGATCTGAAATTTCTTGGACAAATTCATCTGTCAATACTGGTATTTGTTGGCCTTCCTTACCTTGGAAATTATTTTTAATCAACCATTCTCTGACAAATTCTTTGGATAATTGTTTTTGAGGTAGGCCTTTAGAGAATAAAAACTCATAAGGTTCTAAATAAAAATAACGCGAAGAATCTGGAGTATGAATTTCATCCATCAGCATGATACTATTTTGATATAACCCAAATTCATATTTAGTATCCACTAATATCAGTTTTTTATCCAAAGCCATTTGTTGGCCTCTTTTAAAAAGCAAATGAGTTTTTTCAATTAATTGTTCCAGGATATCTTTAGATGCAATATTTTGCTTGACAATTTCCTCTAAAGAAATATCTTGATCATGTCCTTCATGCGCTTTTGTTGTAGGCGTAATAATCGGTGAAGGTAACACCTGATTTTCTACTAGCCCATCGGGTAAAGCAACACCACAAACCATCCTTTTACCTGAAGAATATTCTCTCCAAAGATGACCTACCATGTAATTCCTGATAACCATTTCAATTGGGATGGGCTCACATTTAATTCCATATGAAGCATTAGCATCTGGAGTTGAAATCAACCAATTGGGAACGATATCCCGGGTAGCATTTAAAAAATAAAAGGCAATTTGATTTAATACTTGACCTTTGAATGGAATTAATCTAGGTAATACTACATCAAATGCCGAAATACGATCGGACGTAATCATCAACAAATGATCACCAAAACCATATACATCACGGACCTTACCACGATAGAAGGAAGTTTGATTAACAAAATTGTACTCTTTAGACATGTATTTAGAAATTAATAAGATAGAAACTTTTCATTTTTACGCAATAAATCTAACATCCATTTAGAATCCTTGGTTGTCAATATTTTATTTACAACCATACTTGTATCGTAAACAACTTCCAATTTTTTTGATTTATTTACAGATATAAAAGAAAACAATTCATATAATTTAGTTAATGTATCTTTTTCGGGATACAATTTCAAACCTTCTCTCAATATTGATTTAGAATTTTCTTGTTGATTTATTTGACTTAAAATAAAACTTTTCAATATATAATCTTCAGATGATTTCAAATTTGAATTAATAAAAAAAGATGGTCGTTTAATGGACAACAATACCTTCGTTTTATAAATACTTTCATTTCTAAAAATTTGCTTTTTTTCAATTAAATTAAGCAAGGAAAAAGCTTTATTATAATCTTTCGAAAGAATATAAATATTTACTTTATTCACTTCACTATTAAAACTATATCCTAGACCAGAATATAAGTTCTGATAGAATAATATCAAAATATAAAAAAATGTTGAATACAATATAATTTATTTTAAAACTTGAAACTTAAAAGAAGTATCTACAACTATTAAAATCAATAACAAAAATAATAAATATATGCTTAATTGATTAATTGAGAACCAATTTTCTCCCATCGATAAAAAATAGTCTTTGTTATTTACTAAATCCGCTAATTCATTTCGACTTTTTATAAAGACTGTTTCACCATTGATCTTAATCGTTGAAAGATTAGAAGGTATATATTTATTGTGGTAAATAGGCCGCACTTTTCTGAAATCGACATGATTGATAAAATTAAGAAATACTTTATTATTTGTTTTAGGAATTAATACTCCTAGAGAGTCTGTCAGAGGATTAAAAATAGATAATGAATAATGTACATCAGGCTCTCGCTTCTGCAAAATATTAATTATCTTAATAATTTGATTTTCATTAATTCCATTTACCTCAAAATCCTTAGACACCACGACAATCTCTTCCGTATTTTTACTAGGGTTATTTATTGGATTAATTCCCAGATTTAATATAAAATATAGTAGAATGTTGAAGATTAATAGACGTAATAAAAATTTAAAAAATAGTAAGCCAGATAAAATAAATAGTTTAGAGGATATTAGGTAATACTTAATTAAGATAAAAGCTTGAAAACTTATAAATAAAAAATTACCCAGAAATAAGAACTTTAAGAAATTCATTCAATTAGCCTTTAAACAAATTAAAACATAATTAGTACTTTTACTCGAGATTATAAATTTAAGCATGGAAATTCATAAAAGTAAACGATTAGATAATCTAAAATATGAAATTAGAGGACCGGTCTATGAGAAAGCTTTAATTCTTCAGAATCAAGGTTACAAAATTACATCCTTAAATATCGGAAATCCTGCCACATTCGGATTTGAAACTCCTGATGAGATTGTACATGATATCATTGTCAATATACGAAATGCACAAGGATATGTAGATTCTCGGGGATTATTTGCAGCTAGAAAGGCGGTCATGCAATATTATCAAAATGGAGGCGTAAAAAATATATTAATTGAAGACATATATATTGGAAACGGAGTCAGTGAATTAATCTCATTAGTCATGATGGCATTATTAAATACTGATGATGAGGTATTAATTCCATCTCCAGATTATCCACTTTGGACGACTGTTGTCGGATTGGCTGGAGGAAATGCAGTACATTATGAATGCAATGAAAAAGATGAGTGGAATCCAAATTTGGCTGATATTGAATCAAAAATTACTGCAAAAACAAGAGCAATCGTTTTAATTAATCCTAATAATCCAACGGGCGCGGTCTATTCTAAGCAAATTGTTGACGGCATTGTTAAAATAGCTGAAAAGCACAAACTCATTTTATTTTCAGATGAAATTTATGATAAAATAATTTATGACGAATTTGTTCATCATTCCGCATCTGGATTAAGTGATGAAATATTAATCGTGACCATGGGTGGTTTGTCAAAAAACTATCGTGCGGCAGGATTCAGAGGGGGTTGGATGATTTTAACGGGAGCTAAGCATAAAGCAAAATCATATATCGAGGGCTTAAATTTTCTATTTAGCACTCGATTATGTGCCAATGTTATTACCCAATATGGGATTCAAACTGCTCTTGGTGGCTATCAATCAATAGATGATTTAGTTAGCCAACCAGGTGGAAGATTATACCGACAAATGAATTTAGCCTATGAAAAACTAAATTCAATTCCAGGAGTAAGTTGTGTCAAACCAAAGGGAGCACTCTATTTATTTCCTAAAATAGATTTAACCCAATTTACCTTTGAAGATGATAATCATTTTGTCATGTCATTGCTTGAAGAACAAAAAATTCTAGTAGTAGGAGGCAGAGGATTTAATTTCATCCCTAATAATCACTTTAGAATTGTTTTTTTACCTCATGTCGAGCAATTGACCATTGCATTAAACAAAATTGCTATTCATTTTGATAATTATAGAAGATGACATTCAGCCAATTTTCAAGAAAGCAAAAATTATTTATATTTCTTTTCGGCATTTTTCTTACCAATGCAATCATTGCTGAAATTATTGGAGTAAAAATAGTTAGCATTGAAAAAACATTGGGGTTTGCACCCTTACAGTTGATGACATTTTGGGGAGATAAGTGGGATTTAAATCAAACTGCCGGAGCTTTAAATTGGCCTTTGGTATTTATTACCTCTGATATAATCAATGATTATTACGGCAAATCCGGAGTAAAATTCATATCCTTTACTACCGCATTTTTCATTGCTTTTGCTTTTTTAATAATCTATACGGCTACTTTATTGGTACCGGCTGACTTTTGGATTGAGGTCAATAAAGGAATAAACATTAATGAGGCGTTTAGTCGGATATTTAGACAGGGCTTAGGGATTATTACAGGCTCGCTAACAGCCTTTTTATTTAGTCAAATCATCGACGCTACCGTTTTTGAGAAAATAAAAATGTCGACTGGCAATAAACATATTTGGTTAAGAGCTACAGGCTCAACATTAGTATCCCAATTAATTGATAGTTTTTTAGTTATCGGAATTGCATTTTACGCTTTTGGGGACTGGAGTATAAGTCAATGGATGAATGTATCTCTAAATAATTATTTTTATAAATTTTTCATAGC
Organism: Cytophagales bacterium; assembly: GCA_013205605.1. Classification (GTDB taxonomy): domain Bacteria; phylum Bacteroidota; class Bacteroidia; order Cytophagales; family Spirosomataceae; genus Aquirufa. The sequence continues at coordinate 10,955 of JABMMK010000371.1, forward strand.
CATACTTTTTACTCCACTACTTTACTTAGCGCATTATTTTATCGAACAATACTTAAAAAAGGAAACAGATTAATTTTGTCTTTTAATGTTGTCAAGAATAACACCGGCTGAAATGGCTACATTTAAGGATTCAGCCTTTCCCCAACGAGGAATTTTAACCAAGTCTGTCAAAGCGACTTTCACTTGGCTTCGGATACCCTCCGATTCATTTCCAAATACGATAAAACCATTCGAAGGAAATTCATATTCGTGTACATTTTTCCCTTCTAAACTAGCTCCTATTATTGGAATCCCACTAAATTGATCTAAAAATTGAGGTAAATCTACATACAAAAACTTAATGCGATGGAAAGAACCCATAGAAGCAGAAATAACCTTAGGGTTATAGTACTCTGTAGTATCCATCGAACAAACTAATTGATTTATTCCATACCAATCACAAATCCTAAGAATCGTTCCCAAGTTACCAGGATCGCGTATTCCATCAAGAACGATAATGTAACCAAGAGTAAAAGAAAAGTCGTTTAATGCGAATAATTGTGCGTGTACAATCGCGAATCCATATTCATTCGTGGTTAAACTCGAATATTTAATCACATTACTTTCTGATTCATAATAAATAGGAGTCTCACCAAAATTTAAATCAGATTGAATTTCTTTATGATTCAATACAATAAATTCGATCTTAAATGATGAATCTAATAATTCACGTATTCCCTTCTCCCCTTCTACTAAAAATAGATTATTATCAATTCTCCCTTTTTTTGAATGTAGGGAATTGATTAACTTTATTTGATTATTAGATAATGTCATTTGAAAATTGCTCAATTATTATTCTTACCGATTATCATATTCCTTGTAACATCTTGTGCTGGGTACAAAAATTACCGTATTCCTTACGCAACTGTCAATGAAATTAAATTACAAGGACAAAAAAAAAATTAAATTAGACGAAATAAAATCAAATATAGCGGGTTTAAAAGAAAGCAACCTAAATTATTTATCAGTTAAATACAGTTCTTACTTAAGAGATAAGAGAAAAACGAATGATTCTACAAAATCAATTAAAAAGTTTTTTAAATTCTTTAATCGAAACCCAGTAGCTTTTAATCCCATAAATTTCGAAAACAACCAATTAGCCTTATTGAAACTTTACCGAAATAAAGGCTTTTTAAAGACTCAAATAGCCTACTCAATTGATACAATAAGTATAGAAAACAAATTGGTCAATATTACTTATAAAATAATCGAAGGTCCTGAAAGTACGTTTACAAAAGAAGATTCCATTATTGCCAATAATACCATCATAGAGAAAGAATTAAGGAACTATATTAATCAGTATAGCTTACTTCATAAATATTCGAATTTAGACCTGGATTTATTAAAAAAGGAAAAAGAAAGCCTCTCCAATCACTTTAAAAACTTAGGTTATTTTAATTTTTCACCTGATTATGTGGGAATAAAAATCAATGACCTTAAAGACACAAGTTTAAATAACATTAGTTTAATTTATCAAATCCCAAACAATAAATCCCTCGTTACCAATCTGGCTTATGATCGATTATTTAGATTTGGCCCAATTGATTTCAAAGAATACAATGTCATCAGCGAACAATCTGAATCAACGATAAACCAAACTTCAAGAATAACTCCTCAATTGAAAAAATTAATTTCGATTCACGAAGGTGATTTATTTTCAATTGACAAAACGACACATAGCCTACAAAATATATACGAAACAGATCAATTCAAATCAGTCTCTATTCAATATGACACAAATTCTACTCGGCTTTATCCGAAAATAGAACTAACCAGAAATGATAAATATAATATTTCATCAGAATTAGGTGGAAGTGCATTTAGAGGAATCCCGGGACCATTCTTGTATAATTCATTAAAAATAAGACGAGTATTTACTGAATTAGATTATTTGGATTTTACAGCACGATTAGGATTAGAAGCGCAAGCAGGATTTATAAATACGGATTTAACTAGAAAAAATTTAGAGGTTAATTTAGGAGCCACGGCCAATTTCCCTACCTTATTTTTACCAGAAAAATTTACAAAGAAACTTGGTTATTTTTATGGTGCAAAAACCCAATTAGGATTTGGATATGATTATATAGATCGTCCAGAATACATAAGGACTAATTTCAAAATACTTCAAAGGTATCTATGGAAAAAATCGCCTTTTGAATTTTTTCAACTATCACTATTTGATTTAAATATTATCAATACAAATTATCCAAATACAGAAACCTCTAAATTATTTACTAATTATTTAGACGATTTAAGAATAAAAGGAAATAACTTATTTAGAAGCTTCAACCCAAGTTTTGTATCCAGCATCAATTTTCTCTATACTTACCGTACATTCTACCCTTCAAATCAATTAATAGAAGGTAAATCATTTATCATTGGCTTTGAATCAGGGGGAACGACCCTAAATCTTTTTGGAGAAAAGAAACTAAAATTTGTAGAAGACTTTTTAGGAAACAAAGAAACAATGCAGTTTTTCCGTTTTTTAAGAATGAATATCGATTACAGAAAGTATCTATTTTTAGGTCAAAAAAGGACTTCGCAGCTGGCATATAAATTTTTAGGTGGAGTTGCATACGCCTATGGAGCAGAAAATGATTTTCAATTGCCTTATGAGAAAAACTTTTTTATTGGGGGTCCTAGTTCACTAAGGGCATGGAAACCTAGAAGATTAGGTCCCGGATCACGTAATACAGACTCCAATTTAATTGAACAACCTGGTAGTGTTTTAATTGAATCTTCCCTTGAGTATCGATTTAAAATTTTAAAATTCTTGGGTGATATAAATGGAGCATATTTTATAGATGCTGGAAATATTTGGGGCATTAATGATATAAATTCACCATTATCTAATTTTCATTTAAACTCGTTTTTAGAACAAATAGCTATAGGAACGGGTGTGGGCTTACGTTGGGATTTTAACTATTTTATATTACGATTAGATATGGCTGCAAAAGTTGTCAATCCGGCCAAACCCAAAGACGAGAAATGGGTATTGAATCAAATATCATTAAATACGTCAGAAAACCCAATCGAATTTAATATTGGTATTGGATATCCTTTTTAACAATAACTTACTTTCTTGATATAGCTTTCAAAGCTTTTTCGACTATAGAAGCAGCATTTAAACCATATTTATCCATTAAATCAGCTGGTTTCCCAGATTCTCCAAAAGAATCATTGACGCCAACAAATTCTTGAGGAAAAGGCATAGAAGTAGCCAAATATTGAGCTATTGAATCGCCCAAACCACCGTTAATTTGATGCTCTTCAGCAGAAACTAAACACTTGGTCTTTTTGACTGAATCTAAAATAGCTTGTGTATCTAAAGGCTTAATGGTATGAATATTGATCACTTCAGCATGAACACCATTCTCTTTTAAAATATCAGCAGCAAGAATAGATTCCCATACTAAATGACCAGTGGCAAAAATACTGACATCAGAACCTTCAATTAGTTTAATGGCTTTTCCAATAACAAATTCTTGATCCTCAGGGGTAAAAACAGGAACAACAGGTCTACCAAATCTTAAATAAACAGGACCATTATAATTGGCAACCGCTATCGTAGCTGCTTTAGTTTGATTGTAATCACAAGGGTTAATGACTACCATACCAGGCAGCATTTTCATTAAACCGATATCTTCTAAAATTTGATGTGTAGCTCCATCCTCTCCTAAAGTTAAACCTGCATGAGAACATGCTATTTTAACATTTTTACCTGAATATGCAACTGATTGACGTATTTGGTCATATACTCTTCCTGTTCCGAAATTAGCAAAGGTAGTCGCAAAGGGAATATATCCTCCAATGGATAAGCCAGCAGCTATACCAATCATATTTGCTTCCGCAATTCCTGTTTGGAAAAAGCGCTCTGGACAATTTTTAATAAAAGGTTCTAATTTAAGAGAACCGATTAAATCTGCACATAAAGCAACTACTTTAGGATTAGTAAGACTCAAAAATTCCATACCGGCGCCAAAGCCAGAACGAGTATCTTTTTTTGTTTCGTAAGTATATATCGACATAATAATCTGTATTAATAATCTCCTAAAGTTTCAGATAATTGACTTAATGCTTCTTCTAATTGTTGGTCATTAGGCGCAACACCATGCCATTTGTGTGAACCCATCATGAAATCAACTCCGGCACCCATTTCAGTTTTCATTAATATCATAACTGGAATATCATTCCCCAACATTTGTTTTGCGTTTGCAAGGCATGATTGCAAACCAGCCATATCATGACCATCGACATGTAATACTTTCCAACCAAAAGCCTCATACTTCAATTGTAAATCACGATTATTCATGATCTTTTCGGTAGGACCGTCAATTTGCTGGCCATTAACATCGATAAAAGCGATTAAATTATCCGCTTTATGATGAGGCGCATACATGGCAGCCTCCCATACTTGACCCTCATTCTGTTCCCCATCACCCATTAGGCAATAAACAATCGATGAATCATCATTAAGTTTTTTAGCTTGGGCAACCCCTATAGCGACACTTAATCCTTGGCCTAACGAACCAGAAGCAATTCTGATACCTTCTAAATGTTCATGAGGCGTAGGGTGACCTTGTAATCTTGAATTAATCTTTCGAAAAGTGGATAGCTCATTAATCGGAAAATAACCTCTTCTTGCTAAAACAGAATATAAAACGGGAGAAATATGACCATTAGAAAGAAAAAATACATCTTCATTTAGACCAGACATATTAAAAACTACCTGATCATTAGTTGCATTTAACTTTAGATTCATAGCGTCAAAATACAGGCTAACCAATAAATCTGTACATCCTAATGATCCACCTGGGTGTCCAGATTGACATCCATGAACCATTCTTAATATATCTCTTCTAACTTGAGATGCGATTGAAATTAATTCTTGTGTTTGCATAATAAATTAGTGGATTTGTGTTGTATGATTCTTCGTATCCACTTTTTCTATAATATTAAAAATATAACCTTTTTCGTCAATGATAAATGTAGTTCTGGCAATTCCCATATACGATTTACCATACATAGACTTTTCAACCCAAACTCCATATGCATTTAAAAGATCATGATTGGGATCAGATAACAAAGAAAAATTTAAATTATACTTTAGCTTAAATTTTTCATGAGCCTTATTTGAATCCGCACTAACACCAATAACAACAAATCCATTCGCCTGTAAATAGGATAAATTTTCATTTAAATTACATGCTTGGGCTGTGCATCCAGGTGTATCATCTTTGGGGTAAAAATACAGGACCACTTTAGATCCTTTTAAGTCTGATGAATCTATTAATTGACCATCAGAATCTTCCATTTTAAACAAAGGTGCTAAATCTCCAATTTTTAATTTCATGCTATTGTTAGGTCAAAAAGTTTTTTATTTTCTAAAAATCCAGCTAATAAATCTCCTCGTTGAACAGGTCCCACACCCGCCGGAGTACCTGTAAAAATATAATCACCTGTTTTTAAGGTAAAATACTTAGATATATCTTCAATAAGCTCAAAGACATTCCAAATCATTAAAGAGGATTTTCCGGATTGAACCAAATTTCCATTAAGATTTAAATGAAAATTAACATCATTTTCCATTAATGAAATATCAAATGGCAACATTTGACTAATAAAGGCAGATCCATTAAATGCCTTAGATTTTTCCCAAGGCAATCCTTTTTCCTTTAATTTAGATTGCAAATCCCTAGCAGTAAAGTCAATACCTAAACCATACGAATCAATGTATTTGTGCGCGAATTTAGCTTCAATATTTTTTCCGACCTTGCAAATTCTAAAGACCAATTCTAATTCATAATGAACATCATTAGAAAAAGATGGATAATAAAATTTTGAATCTTCCAACAAAGCTGTGTCCGGCTTTATAAAAATCACAGGATCAGTAGGCTTATCGTTTGATAACTCCTTAATATGATCCACATAATTTCTACCCACACAAATAATTTTCATACCCTACTTTAATATTTCAGAAACTAGTTTCGCTGCATCTTTAAGTAACACGGCAGAAAACACTTTGAGGCCAGAATTATTAATAATGGCGGCACCTTCTTCTGCATTTGTACCTTGCAAACGAACAATAATGGGAACCTTAATCTCCCCTATATTTTTATATGCTTCAACAACACCATTGGCTACCCTGTCACAACGAACAATTCCACCAAAAATATTAATCAAGATTGCTTTCACATTAGGATCCTGAAGTATAATACGGAAACCAGCTTCCACGGTCTTAGCATTAGCTCCACCCCCCACGTCTAAGAAATTAGCGGGTTCACCTCCAGATAACTTGATTATATCCATGGTCGCCATAGCTAAACCAGCTCCATTAACCATGCAACCTACATTACCATCTAATTTGACATAATTTAAGTCATTTTCGGAGGCTTCTACTTCCAATGGATCCTCTTCTGAAACATCTCGTAAAATAGCTAAATCTTTATGGCGATAAAGGGCATTGTCATCTAAATTAACCTTTGCGTCAACAGCTAAAATTTTATTATCAGATGTTTTTAAAACAGGGTTAATTTCAAACATAGATGAATCAGTATCTACGTAGGCATTGTACAAACAATGAATAAATTTAACCATTTCTTTAAAAGCCTGACCGCTAAGACCTAATAAAAAGGCAACTTTCCTAGCTTGGAAATCTTGAAGACCCACTCTAGGGTCAATCCATTCTTTTATAATTTTCTCAGGTGAATGCTCAGCCACTTCTTCAATATCCATTCCACCTTCAGTACTAGCCATAATTACATTACAAGCACGACCACGATCCAAAAGAATCGATAAGTAATATTCCTTAGTTTCAGATTCACCAGGATAATATACATCTTCACTGATCAAAACCTTGTTGACTAATTTTCCCTCAGGACCAGTTTGATGCGTAATTAATTGCATTCCCAAAATTTGCGAAACGCGTTCTTTTAATTCATCTAAGTTTTTTGCTAATTTAACTCCTCCCCCTTTACCTCTACCACCCGCGTGAATTTGGGCTTTAACGACAAACCAACCTGTTCCTGTTTGGGCTATAAGCTTTTCAGCAGCTGCTACAACGTCCGATACTTGATCAACAACAAACCCTTCTTGAATCTTTACTCCGTAACCCTTTAATATTTCTTTTGCTTGGTATTCGTGAATATTCATTTAGTATAAAATTTTTATTTCGTGAAATTACTATTTATTTGCCAAACATTTAAATTGTCATTCATTCTAATCAATATTCTAAAAATAAGTCAAAAAAATGTTGGAATTAAAAAATATTTCGAAATCCTACGGAGATCAATTGATCCTAAATGATATTTCTTTTCAAGTAAAAGAAAAGGAGTTAGTTTCGATTTTGGGCCCTTCGGGATCAGGGAAAAGTACTTTGCTACAAATTATTGGATTATTAAATCCTGCAGATTCGGGAAGTATACTTTTAGATCATATAGAATGTACCACATTAAATGAAAAAGAATTGATTGCTTTTCGGAACAAAAAATTAGGTTTTGTATTTCAATTTCACAACTTATTAGGAGAATTCACCTGCGAGGAAAATATCAAAATGCCCCTTTTTATTAGAGAGAAATCTTTAAAAAATGATCAATTAGAGTTATTTGACAAAATAATTAATAAACTTTCAATTAGTGATTTAATAAAAAAACATCCGAATCAATTATCAGGAGGAGAACAACAAAGAGTAGCTGTTGCTCGAGCGCTAATCAATCAACCAAAAATATTACTAGCTGATGAGCCAACAGGCAATTTAGACAATAAAAATGCTGTCAACCTTTACGAATTATTTCTAGAGCTAAAAGAGGATTGGAAACAGTGTATCATAATGGTCACACATAACGAAAACCTAACGAAACAATCTGATCAAATAATATATTTAAATTCAGAAAAGCGAATTTAGTTTTATCTGCCAAAATGTCATAAATTTGCATTATTATTGTCCCTGATTGATGCAAGAATTAAAAGTACTGTCTGTTGAAGAAAAATTAAATTTAGATATTCCTAGAATTTCAAAGGAAGTCATAGGAGTAGAATTTCAAAAAAAAGTATACTTAGAAAGTTACGGCTGCCAGATGAATTTTGCTGATTCCGAAGTGGTAACATCGATATTGATTAATCATGGTTACGGCACTACGTCAAATATCAATGAGGCCGATGCCATTTTATTGAATACATGCGCCATTCGTGATAATGCCGAATTGAAAATAAGAAATAGGTTAAAGGGATTTACTGAACTGAAAAAGAAAAATCCGTCATTAACCATTGGAATATTAGGTTGCATGGCCGAAAGGTTAAAGATTAAATTAATCGAAGAAGAAAAAATCGTTGATTTGGTAGCGGGTCCTGATTCATACCGCGATATTCCAAATTTACTCTCCAAATTAGAATTTGAGGATAAGGCAATCAATGTATTCTTGTCAAAAGAAGAAACTTATGGGGATATAGAACCCGTTAGATTACATTCAAATGGAGTAACAGCATTTGTCAGCATCATGCGTGGATGCGACAATATGTGCTCTTTTTGTGTTGTTCCATTCACTCGAGGTAGAGAAAGATCTAGAGATACAGCTTCAATCTTACATGAATGTAATACACTTTTCAATCAAGGATATAGAGAAGTAACCTTATTGGGTCAAAATGTAGATTCATATAAATATATATCATCAGAAAACTCAATTGTTGTTAATTTCGCAAACCTTCTAGAGCAGGTTGCCTCAATAAATCCTTTATTAAGAGTACGGTTCTCAACATCGCATCCCAAAGATATTACTGATGAAGTATTATTTGTCATGTCGAGATATCCCAACATTTGCAAAAACATACATTTGCCTGCTCAAAGTGGGAGCAATCGAATATTAAAATTAATGAATCGTACCTACACTAGAGAATGGTATATGGATCGCATTACTTCAATTCGGACTATTTTAGGTACAGGCTGTGGAATATCGCACGATATGATTGCAGGGTTTTGTACAGAAAATGAATCGGACCATCAAGATACATTAAGCCTCATGGATGAAGTGGTTTATGACTTTGGCTACATGTTTACTTATTCAGAAAGGCCGGGAACACCTGCAGAAAAAAAATACCAGGATGACATTGAAGAATCCATTAAGCAAAGAAGATTATCTGAAATAATCGCAAAGCAGCGATTACATTCTGGAATTAAAAATAATTTGCTTGTTGGCACCATTCAACATGTTTTAGTCGAAGGTGACTCAAAAAAATCAGATTTACATCATTATGGAAAGTGTGATTCTGGCAAAGTAGTTGTATTTAAAAAAGTCAAAGAGCAAAAAGGGGAATATGTCCATGTGAAAATTTCACATTGTACTACAGGAACTTTAATTGGTGAAATAGAATCTTAATACAATGGAAAACAGTCATTTAGCTAGCATAAAAGCCCGTTTTGGAATCATTGGAAATTCTCCGTTGTTAATTCATGCCATATCAATCGCAGAACAAGTTGCTCCTACTGATATGACCGTATTAATTACAGGGGAAAGTGGTTCAGGTAAAGAGTCTTTTTCTAAAATAATACATTCTTTGTCAAAAAGAAAACATGGGCAATTTATAGCGGTCAATTGTGGAGCTATACCTGAGGGGACAATCGACTCTGAATTGTTTGGCCATGAAAAAGGGTCATTTACGGGGGCGATAGAAGCCAGAAAGGGATATTTTGAAGTAACTGATGGGGGTACCATTTTTCTTGACGAAATAGCTGAAATGCCATTAGGAACTCAAGCTAGGCTGCTTCGTGTACTAGAAAATGGAGAATTCCTAAGGGTTGGATCCTCAAAAGTTCAAAGAACCAATACGCGTGTTGTGGCTGCTACTAATTTAAATCTTCAAAATGCCATTGAAAGAGGAAAATTCAGAGAAGATTTATTTTATCGATTAAGTACAGTTCCCATTTATGTTCCGCCCTTAAGAGAAAGAGGTGGTGATATTGAATTATTGTTCAGAAAATTTACCACAGACTTTTCTGAATCACATCGAGTTAAACCGATATCACTGACAAATGAAGCTAAAAATTTGCTTCTGAAACAACGTTTTCCAGGTAACATACGCCAATTAAAAAATTTAGCTGAGCAAATATCTGTTTTAGAAATTGGCGACCGTATTGTTGATGAAGAAAGATTGCAATATTATTTAGATTTTAATGAGCCAAAATTAAATTCAACTGTAGTTAAGGGAGATTATTTCCAAAATTCTGAGGGAATAAATGAAAGAGAAATTCTCTATAAAATTCTTTTTGACCTCAAAAAAGATGTGACTGAATTAAAAAAGATATTGCTTAAATTGATTGAAAGTGGAAGTGAAAATTCAAATGCATATGATATCCTTTCGGAAAACATGTCCATTTTTGAAGACATAAAGGAAAACGCAGATGAAAATATACGTAATAAAGCATTACCAACGCATCAAAATGAAAGTACAACTAATATTAATATACACTCCGACAGTTTACTATCGGAATCAGAAGATGCACAGTTTGAAGAAATAATTACCAATCCGGATGTGACCCTTTCATTGGAAAAGCAAGAAAAAGAAATCATCATTAGGGCATTAAAGAAAAATAAGAATAAACGTAAATATGCGGCTAAGGATTTAGGCATTTCTGAAAGAACATTATATCGAAAAATAAAACAATATGACCTTGAGGATAATGTGTAATAAAATTTTAATCTGTTTATTTGGCTCCATATTACTCAGCTCTTGCTACAGTTTTAAGGGAGCTAGTTTATCGCAGGATTTAAAAACGATACAAATAAATAACATTCGAATGGAGACTGCTGGAGGACCCACGAATTTAGGTTTAACCATTAATGAAAAAGTAAAAGAGTATTTCCAAAGAAATACGACCTTGAAAATTATCAATCAAAATCCTGACTTATTACTTGAAGGAATAATTATAGGGTATGAAATGACGCCACAGGCTCCTACATCTGATGATAAAGCTGGATTAAACAGATTGACTTTGAAGATACAATTTTCATTAGTGAACCGATTAGATGATACAAAGAACTTTGATCAAGAATTTAGTTTCTATCAAGATTTTCCACAAAATCAAACATTAACTCAGGTAGAAAAAAATCTTATACCTAAATTGGTTGACCAAATTATTTTAGATCTTTTCAATAAAATAGCAGGCGATTGGTAATGAATCTAGAAAAAGCTCAAAAATTATGGTTTTTACTTCATCGATTTGATCGTTCAAATCGAGCTGATTTAGCTATTTTTACTGCCGATAAAGAAAGGTATCCTTTTTTTTATTTGTTGCATTGGAATGACAAAAACAATGTAAGTCAACAAAGAAAAATAGCGCTGAAATCAAATTCTAGATTAAATTACTTTAATTCTATCCGTGATATTGAAATGACTGAATTAGAGAATCCATTTGAACTTGATTTTAAGTTAGAGAACTCAAATGAGGTTCAGGCACAGTTAATAGAAGATTTTTTATTGAAAATGCCAACAATCACTAAAATTAAAAAGAGTTCGAATGAAAGCGAATTAAAAGATGAAGTAGACTTTTCGAAAGTTATCTATCAGCCGCCAACAACAGAATCTTATGCCATCATATTAGAAAAGCAAGGTAAATTTGATTTAGCAATTAAAGTATATGAAAAATTAAGTTTGGCTAAACCTGAAAAAAGGCTTTACTTTGCATCTCGAATTGCAGAAATAGCTTTTAAAATAAATAATTAATTAGATATGTTTACTTTATTAATTTCCCTTATCGTTATATTTTCAGCATTGTTAATCATACTTATTTTGGTCCAAAATCCAAAAGGAGGAGGTATCAATGGAGAATTTAATCCCACTGGAGCTACTCAAATGTTTGGTGTACAGAAAACAGGTGATTTAGTTGAACAATTAACTTGGGGGTTTTCAATTACAATTTTAGCATTGGTTTTACTAACAAATTTTACAATTTCCTCCAATTCACCGGATACTGTACAATCAGTTAATGTAGAAAAGGCTGCTGGAAAAACTATTCCAACGGCACCTGCACCCAAACCAATGAACAAATAATGACTGACAATTTTTCAGTTATTTTTCAATGGCATACATCTTGATATGTGATGCCCAAATTCTTTAATAAAAGAGTTTATTATACGTTTAAAAACCTAAATTCATAAAACATGTCAAAGTTAACTATTAAGCCCTTAGCAGACAGGGTGATTGTTGAACCGGCTGCAGCTGAAGAAAAAACTGCATTTGGAATTATCATTCCGGATACCGCAAAAGAAAAACCACAAAAAGGTATTGTAGTGGCAGTTGGCAATGGAAAAAAAGATGAGCCTATTACTGTTAAGGTAGGTGATGATGTATTGTATGGAAAATACTCTGGAACTGAAATCACGATTGAGGGAAAAGATTATTTAATCATGCGAGAATCAGACATTTTCGCCATTTTGTAAATCATATCATTTAAAAATCACAAATAAAGAATTAATCACATGGCTAAGGAATTATTTTTTGACAGCGAAGCTCGCGAAAAATTAAAAAGAGGGGTTGATACCCTTGCTAATGCTGTTAAAGTTACATTAGGACCTAAAGGTCGTAATGTAATTATTGACAAAAAATTTGGTTCACCACAAATTACAAAGGATGGTGTAACTGTAGCAAAAGAAATTGAATTAGAAGATGCTGTTGAGAACATGGGAGCTCAATTAGTTAAAGAGGTTGCATCTAAAACTGCGGATCAAGCGGGTGATGGTACAACAACTGCAACTGTTTTAGCACAATCAATATATACGATCGGTTCTAAAAATGTGGCTGCTGGAGCTAATCCAATGGACCTAAAGAGAGGAATTGAGAAAGCGGTAGATGCCATTGTTAAAGATCTAAAGAAGCAATCACGTCCGATTACAACTTCAAACGAAATTGCTCAGGTAGCTACTATTTCAGCTAATAATGATTCGGAAATTGGAAAAATGATTTCATCGGCGATGGATAAAGTAGGTCGCGAAGGCGTTATTACTGTTGAAGAAGCAAGAGGGACTGAAACTGAAGTAAAGACAGTAGAAGGAATGCAGTTTGACAGAGGTTATTTATCTGCCTATTTTGTAACTAACACTGACAAAATGGAAGTTGAGTTAGAGAAACCGTTTATCTTGATTTCAGAGAAAAAAGTTTCATCAATGAAAGAATTACTACCCGTTTTAGAAGTAGTAGCTCAAACAGGACGTCCTCTATTAATTATTTCAGAAGATGTAGACGGTGAAGCATTAGCTACTCTTGTAGTTAATAAAATCCGTGGTGCTCTGAAAGTAGCTGCAGTGAAGGCTCCAGGATTTGGAGATCGTAGAAAAGCTATGTTAGAAGACATCGCAATTTTAACTGGTGGAACTGTTATCGCAGAAGAAAGAGGTTTTAAGCTTGAGAATGCGACCATAGAATATTTAGGTCAAGCTGATAAAATTATTATCGACAAAGACAATACAACAATTGTTAATGGTTCTGGTTCAAAAGACGATATTAACAATCGTGTAAATCAAATTAAATCTCAAATTGAGAACACTACATCTGATTATGATCGCGAGAAATTACAAGAGCGTTTAGCCAAATTATCTGGCGGTGTAGCTATCTTGTATATTGGCGCAGCTACAGAAGTAGAAATGAAAGAAAAGAAAGATCGTGTTGACGATGCATTACACGCAACTAGAGCTGCAGTTGAAGAAGGTATCATTGCTGGTGGTGGAGTTGCTTTGATTCGTGCTATTGGTTCTTTAGATAAGTTGAAAGGCGAAAATGAAGATCAAATGACAGGAATTAACATCATTCGTCAAGCAGTGGAATCCCCATTAAGAACTATAGTTGCCAACGCAGGTGGAGAAGCTTCCGTGGTTGTGAATGCAGTTCGTGCAGGTAAAGACGATTTTGGATATAATGCGCGTGAAGATAAATATGAAAATATGATCGCAGCAGGTATTATCGATCCAACAAAAGTAACCCGTTTGGCTTTAGAAAATGCAGCATCTATTGCTGGACTTTTATTAACTACGGAATGTGTCATTGCTGATAAACCAGCCAACGAGCCAGCGCATAGTCATGCACCTGGTGGTGGAATGGGCGGTATGATGTAAATTTAATTTCATTATTAGTTTAAAACTCCCCATATTTGGGGAGTTTTTTTATGTACCCTATGAAGAGAATTGCAATCGATATGGATGATGTGTTGGCAGATACAACAGTCAAAATCATTCATACCATCAATAGCCTACTAGATAAAAATTATTCCTACGAAGAATTAATGTCAGATAAACTGGCGCGAGAACAATTTCGTGAAGATTATTTAGCTAATAATTCATTTCTTTCGCAACCCGGTTTTTTTCTGGATGTGCCTATTAAAGCCAAAGCGATAGAGATAGTTGAAAAATTAAGTGAGAAATACGAAATTTTCATTGTATCAGCCGCCACTGAATTCCCGGAATCTTTAAAAGAAAAATTGATTTGGATGAAACAACACTTTCCATTCATTTCATGGACTCATATTGTATTTTGCGGGCATAAATACATGATTCAAGCTGATTATCTAATAGATGATCATGAGAAGAATTTGAAGACCTTTATTGGAGCTCCTCTCCTATTTACCGCACCACATAACTTACACATACATGAATACCAACGCGTAGATACATGGGATGCTGTAGCCAATCTTTTATTATAATCCATTTTTAATGTTTAAAAATAGGGCGTCCATTAGTTTACTATTTTTCCTTTGCGGGATTAATTTTGCAAGTTGGGCCACAAGAATTCCAGATTTTAAAGAAAAATTACATTTAACTGATTCTGAATTAGGTATTATCTTGTTAGGATTGCCTATAGGATCACTCATATCATTACCATTAGCCGGTTGGTTAATCACAAAATATGAGTCAAAATGGATATGTTTAACAGCGATTGTTATGTACATATTTATAATGCCCATCTTAGGGTATTCACCTAATTCCTTTGGATTATTTACGGCACTTTTTTTGTTTGGAATGGCTGGTGATATCTTAAATATCGCCATGAATACTCAAGTGGTCACTTTGGAAAAGAGTATGAATAAGGCCATTATGTCAAGCTTTCATGCTCTTTTTTCTCTCGGATTAATGTTAGGAGCCTTTTGTGGCGGCATCATATTGAATTATAATGTTTCAAGTTTTAATCATTTGTTCGTTGTAGGAATACTAAATTTCTTATCGATCCCATTCTTTTTGTCAAATTTATTACCAGATCATTTTAAAAAGAGTAACGATACGCTAAAAGAAAAAAAGAATTCATTTTTTGATTTAGGCCCTCACCTATTTACATTATCATTTATTGCATTCTGCGGAATGCTATGTGAGGGAGCCATGGCCGATTGGATAACGCTATATTTTAAAGAATCGACCTTCATATCCACATTTCCAACTACCATTGGATTTACATCCTTTGCTTTGTCAATGGTTATTGGCAGGTCAATGGGCGATTATGTAGCCAAATTATTTTCGATAAAAAATATCTTAACCTTAAATGGCATATTAATTAGTCTAGGCCTACTCATTACATTAATGACCACGAACGAATACATCATGATAATCGGTTGTTTAATCGCAGGACTAGGCATATCGACCATAATACCCATTATATATTCAGAAGCAGGTAGATCAAAAAATATTTCACCATCAGTAGCGATTGCTAGCGTATCTACGATAGCATATGTTGGATTCCTTGTTGGCCCAGTGTTTATCGGCTACTTATCCGATTACTGGGGATTAAACAAAGCCTTATACTTATTAGTCTTATTGGGAATAATTGCGAGTTTCTTGTCTAAATTCAAATTGACAGATCAAGAAAACTAGATTATATTATTTACAAATCGATGTGCACATTGATCCATTCAGAGTCAAATCTAGCATTATACTTTTTATAGAATTCAATGGCAGGCGTATTCCAATCTAAGACTTGCCACATCAGACCTCTGGAATTGGTTATTTTTGCTTCTTCTATAGTAGCCTCCATCAATAATTTCCCATATCCTTTAGACCTAAATTCGCTCTTAACGAACAAATCTTCCAGGTATAACCTCTTACCTTTCCATGTGGAAAAGCGGAAATACCAAAGAGAGAAACCGGCTAATTGATCATTTTCAAACAATAAAAATGCATCAAACATTGCCTTATCTGAAAAACCATTTATTTCATAATCTTCTAAAGTGGCAGTAACTTCTTCGGGTGCACGTTCAAAAAGTGCCAATTCTTTCACCAAAGAAAAAATCAAAGGAATGTCAACTGATTCAGCTTTGCGCAAGGTTACTTTATCCATGGGTAGCATTTCTTAATTTAGTTAATAAGTCTTCCATATCGGATGGAAATTTTCGCTCGAAATAAATCCATTGTTTAGTTGTAGGATGTTCAAAACCTAATGAATAAGCATGTAAAGCTTGCCTAGGACACGTATGAAACATATTCTCTACAAATGATTTAAAATTAGCCATGTGACTCATATATCGAATTTTATCGCCTCCATAGGAACTGTCAGAAATTAATGGATGCCCCATAGACAAAGCATGCGCGCGAATTTGATGAGTTCGACCTGTTTCCAACTGAAATTTAAGCAGTGAACAAAAGCCAAAAGATTCCATCACTTCATAATGAGAGATAGCCAATTTACCCTCCTCATAATCTTCTGGAAA
>JABMMK010000372.1 GCA_013205605.1 Cytophagales bacterium
AAAAATTCCAATCCAACACGCGATCCCACTTCTTTTTCCACATAAAATGCTCGGCTATATTCGCCCAAAAAACTTCAGGGTTATCGACGCTTAATTGGTACGATTGTTGGTACTCTTCAAAAGATTTTACTTGTAAATTCATCATTAAGGCTATTTAATCAACTCTTTTGTACTCATTCTGCAGGGCATAAACCCCGAAAATACACATGCCTCCGGTCAACAAAGGCGCTAAAATAAACGTATAAATGATGGCAGGGACAATGTTATCCATCCCTCCTTTTTCAAACAATTTCAACGATTGTTCAAAGACCAAAAAGTATCCTGCGGCTAAGCCGAGCAAGATCCAAACTATTCCAAAAATCTGTCTTATTGCATTCATGATTAATCATTAATTTCTTTATCTTTTCCATTGACATACAAGAGTCCTATCACAAAGCAAACCCCGCCAATAATAATAGGATACCATAAACCCTCTAAATAAGGTTTATAATAAGGAATTGCCTGTCCTGCAGCGACGGCCACTTCATTCGCCGTGCTTGCCTTGGCAGCTAAATAGGTCGCCACCGCCGGAAGCAATCCTCCAAAAATTCCATTTCCAATGTGATACGGCAAGGACATGGACGTGTAGCGAATGGCTGTTGGGAACATCTCAACAAGAAATGCGGCAATCGGTCCATACACCATGGTTACGTACAAAACTTGGATAAAGACCAACAAAATTAAATACCAAAAACTGGAGGTCCCCACATGAACGATCCTTTTTACTTCAGGCTTTTGGGGATTTTTACCTGGAAAAATCGTGGTCAAGGAAGATTCCTCTAAAGTCAATGTTGAGCCATCGGTATATGAAAATTCCGTCTTCACTGTTTTCTTTAAATCAACGCTTTTGGGTATCATATAATAGTCCGTATTAATCACCTTTGAACCTGCTACTTCTGTTTTAAGGGATACATCAGCTGTCTCATACATAGCTTGATAAATAGGCCGGTAGGTACAAATGGCTAATAACATACCAGTCAGCATCACTACTTTACGACCAATCTTATCTGAGAGCCAACCAAAAAAGATGAAAAATCCAGTGCCCCCAGCCAAAGAAGCGGCAATGATGTAATTACTTTGCTCAAATTCTATATTGGCCACTTTCTGAAGAAAAGAAAGTGCATAAAACTGGCCTGTGTACCAGACGACTCCTTGGCCCATCGTGGCACCAAATAAGGCCAATAACACAAATTTAAAATTCAATTTTTTACCGAAAGATTCCTTCAGCGGATTTGCGACAATTTCACCTGCAGCTTTCGCCTTCTCAAACATGGGCGATTCGTCCATATTTTTGCGAATGAAATACGATATACCTACCATGACGATGGATATGAGGAATGGGATGCGCCAACCGAAATTTGCGAAGGCTTCTGCGCTCATCGATTTTTTGGTAGCTAGAATCACTAATAAAGAAATAAATAAGCCTAAAGAAGCGGTAGTTTGAATCCAGGCTGTTCGATACCCTCTTTTCCCCGGCTCCGAATGTTCAGCCACATACGTTGCCGCACCCCCATATTCACCCCCTAAGGCCAAGCCTTGCAACAATCTCAAAATTAAAACAAGCAGAGGCGCTATAAAACCGATGGTCTCATAACCCGGAATTAAACCGATCGCGAAAGTTGAAAAGCCCATGATCAACAGAGTAACCATGAAGGTATATTTACGGCCAATCAAATCCCCTAAGCGTCCAAAAAACAAAGCACCAAAAGGTCGGACCACAAAACCTGCTGCGAAAGTGGCCAATGTGGATAGAAATGCAGCGGTGGGATTATCGGAAGGAAAAAACTTAGTGGCTATCACGACGGATAAGCTACCAAAAATATAAAAATCGTACCATTCAATCAGGGTTCCGACGGATGAGGCGGCGATAACTTTACGAAGTTTTTTCTTGTCGACCTGTTCGGAGGATAAATTTGAATTCATATGCTAGGTTTCTCGTGATAAAATCACTTGTGATGACAAATTAAGCAATATTTCATTATTTTTAGAAAAAATTAATCTTAATGATGAAAAAACTATACTACCTACTAGTCCTCATTCTAGTCAGTTTTACTTCTTGGTGCCAATCAATCCCACGAAGTACGCCAGAGGCTGAAGGTGTTTCTTCAGCAGCCATCCAAAAGTTCATCGAATCTTTTAAAAAAGAGAAGCAAGAATTACATTCCGTTATGATTTTACGTCACGGAAAAGTAATCTCAGAAGCATGGTGGAGCCCATATGCACCCGAATTAAAACATTCCATGTATTCAGTGAGTAAAAGTTGGACTTCCACCGCCGTAGGTTTTGCGGTCAGCGAAAATAAACTAAAAGTGACTGACAAGGTACTTTCGTTTTTTCCTGAACACGCCGATTTATCCTCCAATAATTTTCTTAAAGACCTGACCGTTAAGGATTTATTAACCATGTCGGTGGGGCACAAAACAGAGCCATTGCGCAGCGTGATAGTCATGCAACCCGATTGGATTCGTGGCTTTTTAAAAACACCCATTGAATATATTCCTGGAACAAAATTTTTATATAACACTTTAGCTACCTACATGTTGTCAGCTATCGTTCAAAAAATAACGGGACAATCGTTGGTTAATTATCTGGAACCTCGTTTGTTCAAACCATTGGGTATTTCAGGTGTCGATTGGGAATATGATTCAAAAGGTATCAATACAGGTGGCTGGGGAATCCGTGTCAAAACAGAGGATATGGCTAAGCTAGGGCTTACCTATTTGAATGGAGGAAAATACAATGGAAAACAAATCATCTCAAATGCTTGGGTGAAAGAAGCTACTCAAAAACACATCGAACAAAATCCGAATGCAAGTCAAGCAAAAAAAGATTCGTCGGATTGGCTTCAGGGGTATGGTTATCAGTTTTGGCGTTGCCGAAATGGTGCATTCAGAGCGGATGGAGCCTATGGCCAATATATCGTGATGATGCCTGAGCAAGATGCCGTCGTGGTTATTACTTCTGAGTCAATGGACATGCAGGATGGTTTAAACATGATTTGGCAACATTTATTGCCTGCTTTGGGTCCATCAAAAATTTCAGCCAATCAGACTGA
>JABMMK010000373.1 GCA_013205605.1 Cytophagales bacterium
AAAGGAATTTAATAAGTTTTATACATGGGACGAGCGAAAAGATCGCGGTTACAGTTTATTTGCGACTCAATTAGAGCAAATGGGTCTTAAAACGGATTCATTATCGGTAGCACCTACTTTAGAAAATTTGAAAAATGCAAATATCTACATCATTGTAGATCCTGATAATTTGAAGGAGTCTCCTACCCCGAATTATGTTCAAGCAAAGGATATCGATGAGATTGAGAAATGGGTGAAGCAAGGAGGTAATTTGATTTTATTGGCCAATGACACAACCAATTGTGAAATCCCTAAATTCAATGAATTAGCCAAAAGATTTGGAATTGAGTTTGTCGGACCTAATTTAAATTTTGTTCAGGGAACACAATGGGAACAAGGAGCGGTGTACATTCCAGAGGGTAATCCTATATTTGCGCCTTTGAAAAAAATTTATGTCAAGGAAATAACTCAATTGAAACTCAGTAAAACGGCAAAATCAGTATTGAACATCAAAGAAGCCGCAGTGATGGCCGTAGCGCAGGTTGGCAAAGGAAAAGTAGTAGCCTTAGGCGATCCTTGGATTTACAATGAATATCTGAATAATCGAAGAACTCCGTTGGAATTTGAGAACTTCAAAGCAGCCAAAAAACTGATCGAATACTTATTGAAATAAGATTATCAGTTTTTTAATTTCATAAATCAAATGCCCCCTTTAGCTTTGCTAAATTTAAAAATTTAGTAAAGCTGGTTGCTGAAGCTCTGTTTTAGAAATTATTTATTTCAAGGGAATTTATAGCCCGTCATATTTTTTAACTGGCTTAGAGGAATTGAGTAGGTTTGCCAATTAGGATTCAAGGTCTTTTCATTTGGAAATAAAATACACCAAACCTTATCTTGCGTGTAAACGACTTTCCAGCAATATTTTGGGATGGGCATTTTAGTCGACCCAAGAGCATCTTTAGCCCCAATAGCCCCCGCATAAATAACTAATTTTTGTCCTCTCTTAGCCAATTTGCGGCAATATGCCTCTAATCGCTCCCAAGGTCCCCGATTCAACTCAGGTGTTTGTGGCAGCATATTGGACATTAAAAATGTTTCTCTGTTTAAAAATAGGGAGGCCGTTCGATCTTCTGAATTACATAAATGTCCACGGTCATAACCCGTATATTTATAATCAGATTCGTCAATCACGTAAAATGATCTAGGAAAGCTATCGTCTTGTATAAACTTATTGGAGCGAGCAACGGAACCTACATCAACGCCCACTAGCGTCCAAGCAACCCAATTTGCACGCCCCGAGATACCATCATACGACATGACATAGCCCGTTTTTACAGATAAATAATTGGATGTGGATGCTGTGTTAGCGCCAGAAATATTAAAAATCCCCACAGGTAAAACCTGTAGAAATAAAGAGACAAGAAGGTTTAAAATCATTTTTTAAACGAAAATAACCAAGAAAGAAGTGTAGGCTGAGCAAAGGTATTATCCCATGAATTATGATTTACCCCTGGATATTCTGTATACGTCACATTAGCTCCAGCATCTTGTAAAGCAGCCACTAATTCCCTTGAATGTCTAACAGGGACTACTGCATCAGCATCCCCATGATTCACCCATAATGGTAATTTTTTAGCATACTTTTTTACATAAGTCAAATCCGCACCGCCACAAATTGGGATAGCAGCAGCAAACATTTTCGGGTTTTTAGAAACGGCTTCCATCGTACCCATACCGCCCATGGATAGACCCATGATGTATAAACGTTTTTTATCAGCAACTTTCGTTTTGACTAAACTTTTAACTAAATCAATGGCGGATTGTAAAGGCCAATTGATATTTTGGGAATAGTCGAAAACAAATAACGTTGGCTTTTGTGTTCGATCAATCTTCACTGAAGACCAATATGAATCTTTGGGACATTGAGGGAAAATGACAATCGCAGGAAATTTGGATTGGTTTTCAGGATTCAAAAAAACTTGCGTCCCATATTTCATTTGTGCCACATTATCATCTCCTCGTTCACCAGCACCATGCAAAACTAAAACTACTGGATATTTAGTAGATGGATTATAATTGGCCGGGTATAAAATCTGATAGGATAAACTTTGACCTGAATCATTCACAAAGGATTTTTTTTCAAAAACACCTTGAGCGAAAATTTGAAAACTTAAAAAAAGAAGCGCGAAGGCAATGAATAATTTTTTCATAGGATTTTTTCTAAAATTAAATAAAATACAGACGGACATAAAAGACAACCCATCCCAGTTGCAAAAGTAGCAGTCAATGCTCCATAGGGAACTAGTTTAGTATCTGTAGCCGCTAAACCAGCTGAAACACCTGATGTGGTACTCATCATTCCCCCATAAATCATCGCACTATGCGCATTATTTAAGCCAATATAAGGGGCTATAAATGGGGTGGAAATCGTAACAAAAATAGATTTAACAACTCCTGTAGCAATGCTTAACGCAATTACCTCAGAACTAGCTTGCAAAGCGGCCCCAGTCACTGGACCTACGATAAAAGTACAAGCGCCTGCTCCAATCGTGGCTATACTTTTAGCATCATCATAGCCAAAAAAAACAGCAACGATGGCGCCGCCAACAAATGAAACCGTTGTTCCTAAAACTAAAGAAATGGCTCCAGCTAAACCTGTTTGGCGAATCAACATAAAACTGGCACCCATCGCCGTAGATACAATGGCAAAATCCCTAAACATAGAACCCCCTAATAATGACATTCCTGAGAAAATCGAAATGTCGGCGATTCCTTTAGATCCGCCCGTATACAATCCAGAAAAATAGGCTACAATTAAACCCAGCAAAATAGAAACTGCCGCTCCTGGAATCTTGTTATTCAAGACATGTTTAGAAATTAAAAACCCCAAATAACTAATAGCGCCAACCGCCACAAAGGCAACAATCAAGCCATTCTTTTCAAAAAAATTAAACACAATTTCCATATTAGTCGATTAAGGACGATTTAGTTAATTTGACCAATAAAGGAATGCAAGCAAAGCACATAAAAACGGGGATAATGCCTGCGATAATGGCTAATAAACCTGAATCCAGTGCCACAACAACATTTTGAGTGGCGGACATCGCGACAATAACAGGTATGTACATTTGACTCCAAAACAAAATACCTTTTTCCGCTTCAGCTGAAAACAAATTTCGTTTGTTAAAATAGTCATGCGCTAAAATCAAAAATAACATGGCAAATCCAACACCCCCGACATTAGCCTTGACACCAATCCATTTAGCTAAAAATTCGCCTAACAATTGGCCCAAAATATAACAGGCCCCTAAAAATGAAACTCCATAAATAACCATTATTTCATTCTTTTTAACATGTCAGAAATAGGAAAGCGGATCATTTGACCCATAGGTTTTTTACCCCGATAACTAATCACGCGCATTTCAACGGCATCTTTGGGTACAATTAAATGACCCGTAGCAATGGGGTAAAATTGGTCAGGATTTGAATGATCAAAACTATAGTGGAATGAAATGTTGCCAACTTCCGCGGCCATATCTACTTCTATTTCCCCTTTCAACGTTTTTGAAAACTTAAATATAGGATCATACATACTTCGCGCATATTTAATTTCAGCCACATCTGATCTTTCAAAATGATTTTCTACTCGGCCTATAAAATTATTCCAATTTTTATTCTCGTTGGCAGACCACAAATCTTCAGCCACAGCCCAAGCTCGTGGATACAACATATATTGAAGATGTCGATAAGTAAACAATTGCTCTGACCATAAATTTGCTTGGCCCCCTTTAATTAATGCAGCATTGACGCCTTCAGGCACCGGATTGAAATCGTAAGAATTTTTTAAGCGAACTGTTTCATACACAGGCGGTTCAATAATACCGTCACCTTGCATTAAATCAAGATACACATTTGAGTTGGGTGTCATAACGACCTGGTGGCCATCATTTGCCGCCTGAATACCCCCTTTAATTCCCCTCCATGACATAACCGCGGTATTTTTAGGTAATCCTCCTCCTTCCAAAATCTCATCCCAACCCATCATTTTCTTCCCCTTTGAAGTAATGATTTTCTCCAATCGGCGCGTAAAATAGGCTTGGACTTCTTGAGAATTCGCTAAACCCTCCTTGATTCGTAAGGCTTGAATTTGAGGATTTTTATCCCAATAATTTTTGGGACATTCGTCCCCACCCATATGCATATATTCAAAGGGAAATAATTCAGCTACTTCGCCAAAAACCTTGTCCAAAAAAGTATACACTTTTTCATTCGCCGGGCATAGGGTATTATCCTGTAAAGCAACGGCATGATTGGTAGACCAATCAATAAAAGGTTCCCCCGAAATCACTTGGTAATTTACGGCCTCAGGTGTACACGAAAGTTCTGGATAAGACGCCACAGCGGCCATAGAATGTCCTGGCACATCTATTTCAGGCATGATATCGACAAAGCGATCTTTGGCATATTTGACCAATTCTCGTATGTCATCTTGGGTGAAAAAGCCACCAAAATCACGAGGTTCATTAGGCTCTGGTTTAGAAAATTCCGTAAATCGGCCTGTTTTCTTTACATTAAAAGCACCCTTTTTAGTCAAATTAGGGAATGATTTTATCTCGATACGCCAACCTTCATCATCGGTCAAATGCAGATGCAATAAATTATATTTATAGATAACCATTTCATCAATAAATTGCTTGACTTGATCCTTAGTAAAGAAATGTCTCGCTACGTCAAACATCAGTCCACGCCAAGCGAATCTTGGCGTATCCTGAATATCGGCAAAAGGAATTTTCCACGAAACACCGGCAATAAATGTTTTTGACTCAATTTCCTTGGGTAGTAATTGGCCTAACGTTTGAATTCCATAAAACAAACCAACAGGATTATTCGCTGAAATTTGAACCCCATTCTTATTCACTTGCAGGCGGTAGCCCTCTTTGCCCAAGGA
>JABMMK010000374.1 GCA_013205605.1 Cytophagales bacterium
ATTGGCAAAAAAAGAGAGTACTCGCAGGAGAAATATGCCAGAATACAAGGCTTTGTTGGCTTCATACGGAATAGAATAAGGGAGGGATATGGAAAAATTGAATAACCAACAAATCATTGAGGCGCTTCAAAAGACCTTCGGGGAAGATGCGGTGTATGGCATTGCGGAATCTCATGGGATTCTTCAGTTGACCACTCATGTGGACAATATCGTTCCGATGATGCATTTTTTATATGCAGACCCAGTTTTAAAGTTTCAGTTTTTGACCGATTTAGCGGGGATACATTTTCCGGAAGCGAAAGGTCAGGAGTTAGGCGTTGTTTATCATTTACACAGTTTAGAGAATAATGTGCGTTTGTGGATCAAGGCATATGCGCCTATAGAGGCTCCTAATTTTCCAACGCTGACGGGTTTATATGCGGCGGCCAATTGGATGGAGCGGGAGGCCTTTGATTTTTATGGAATTATTTTTGAAGGCCATCCTAATTTGATACGCATTTTAAATGTGGATGATATGGATTACCACCCCATGCGCAAAGAATATCCGTTAGAGGATGCGACGCGCAATGATAAGATTGATGAAATGTTTGGTAGATAATCCTACTTATCGATAAATTTTTATGTCTGAAATAGCCTTAGTAAATAGTCCAAATGTCGGTTTAGATAAAACTCAAAAGGGTGGTCCTTATGTGAATGATTTGTCGACACTTAATTTAGGGCCTACACATCCAGCCACGCATGGTATTTTTCAAAATATCTTGACAATGGATGGGGAAACCATTGTGGACGCGGAACAAACGGTCGGATATATTCATCGGGCCTTTGAGAAAATTGCTGAGCGTCGTCCATTTTACCAAATCACTACGTTGACGGATCGGATGAATTATTGTTCATCGCCGATCAACAACATGGGTTGGCATTTGACGGTTGAGAAATTATTAGGCATTGAAGTTCCTAAGCGTGCTCAATACATTCGGGTGATTATGATGGAGTTAGCTCGTTTAGCTGATCACATTGTATGTAACTCGATTTTGGCTGTGGATACGGGAGCCTTAACGGGTTTCTTGTATGTGTATCAGTGGAGAGAGCATATTTATGAAATTTACGAGGAGTTATGTGGGGCCCGATTGACGACCAATATGGGACGTTTTGGTGGTATGGAGCGTGATTTATCTAAGGTAGCCATTGAGAAAATAAATGTTTTATTGGCCGGATTGCCTAAAGGGTTAAAGGAATTTGAGGGCTTGGTCATGCGCAATCGAATTTTCATGGATCGTACTCAAAATGTGGGAGCTATTTCTGCCGAGAGGGCGTTGAACTATGGATTTACGGGTCCTAATTTACGTGCTGCGGGGGTTGACTATGATGTCCGTTCTTTGAATCCCTATTCATCGTATGAAGATTTTGAATTTGACGTGCCGGTGGGAACGAAGGGAGATACCTATGATCGTTTTTTAGTTCGTGAGGAGGAGATGTGGCAAAGTTTGCGCATCATCCAACAAGCCATGGATAATCTTCCGGAGGGGCCTTATCATGCAGATGCACCCCGTTATTATTTGCCGCCAAAGGAGGAGGTCTATAAAAATATGGAGGCATTGATTTATCATTTTAAAATTGTGATGGGGGAGATTGATGCGCCGGTGGGCGAGGTTTATCAGTCGGTTGAGGGTGGAAATGGAGAATTAGGTTTTTATTTAGTATCAGATGGGGGCCGGACACCTTATCGATTGAAGTTTAGACGTCCGGGATTTATTTATTACCAAGCGTTCCCTGAGATGGTCAAGGGTTCTTCGCTTTCAGATGCGATTGTCACGATGTCGTCTATGAATGTGATTGCTGGAGAATTAGATACTTAATACATGGAAGTGAAAAATACAATTGTTTTTTCGGCGGAGACGCTGGAATTGGTTCAAAAAATAATGAAGCGTTACCCGGAGGGAAAGCATAAATCTGCGATACTTCCTATTTTGCATTTGGCTCAAGCTGAATGGAATTGGTGTAGTCCTGAGGTGATGGATTATATTGCTTCTTTGCTTTCAATTGCCCCTGTGGAAGTGTATGAGGTGGCTTCTTTTTACACCATGTTTCATTTGGAGCCTGTTGGCGAGCATGTGATTGAATATTGCCGAACGGGTCCATGTTGCCTGATGGGGGGTGTGGAAGTATACGATCATTTGAAAAAACGTTTGGGAATTCAGACGGATGAAACGACTGCTGATGGCAAGTTTACCATTAAGGAAGTGGAGTGTTTGGCGGCTTGTGGTTGGGGTCCTGTATTTCAAATTAAAGAAAAGTTTTATATGCAATTAACGGCAGAGAAGGTGGATCAGATTATAGATGAACTTAGAAAATAGGCTAGAATGAAAATATTAACGGAACATATAGACGTACCAGGGATTGAAACCATCGATGTTTTTTGCAAACATGGTGGTTATCAGGCGGTGGAAAAGGCGATTAAAAAAATGACACCGGATGAGGTAACTGAAGAGGTGAAAAAATCGGGTTTACGGGGTCGCGGAGGAGCTGGATTTCCGGTAGGGATGAAATGGTCTTTTTTGGCTAAGCCAGAGGGGGTTCCTCGTTATTTGGTATGTAATGCAGATGAGTCTGAGCCTGGAACATTTAAGGATCATTATTTGATGTGGAAATCTCCGCATACCTTGATTGAGGGAATGATTGTTTCAAGTTTTGCTTTGGGGGCTAATACCTCCTATATCTATGTGCGAGGCGAGTTGATGTATGTCATTCACATTTTAGAAAAAGCGATTCAGGAGGCATATGATAAAGGGTATTTGGGTAAAAATATCTTGGGATCTGGCTATGATTTAGATCTTTATATTCAGCCTGGTGGGGGAGCTTATATTTGTGGGGAAGAGACGGCATTGTTGGAATCATTAGAAGGCAAAAGGGGTAATCCTCGAATTAAACCTCCTTTTCCTGCAGTCAAAGGTGTTTGGCAATGCCCTACGGTGGTAAACAATGTGGAGTCGATTGCGGCTACATCATGGATCATAAATCATGGGGGAGATTCATATGCGGCGATTGGCGTGGGAAGAAGTACGGGTACCAAATTAATTTCTGCGTCAGGTCATATTCGTAAGCCAGGGGTATATGAAATTCCGTTGGGAATTACGGTGGAAGATTTTATTTATTCAGATGAATGGTGTGGTGGAATTCGCGATGGACATAAGTTGAAGGCTGTGGTAGCCGGTGGATCCTCTGTCCCTATTTTATCAGCGGAGATGATTTTGAATACGGTCGACGGAGAGAAAAGATTAATGACGTATGAATCCTTATCGGATGGTGGATTTGCCACCGGAACGATGTTAGGTTCTGGGGGTTTTATTGTCATGGATGAGACCACGTGCATTGTGCATAATACCTTGACATTTGCTCGTTTTTATCACCATGAATCTTGTGGTCAATGTTCGCCTTGTCGAGAGGGAACCGGCTGGATGGATAAGGTGATTTATCGGATTGAGCATGGCAATGGAAGAAAAGAAGATATTGATTTATTGGTCGATGTGGCAAAAAAAATAGAAGGAAATACGATTTGTCCTTTAGGTGATGCGGCAGCATGGCCCGTGGCGGCAGCCATACGACATTTTAGAGATGAGTTTGAGTGGCATATAGAACATCCTGAATTAGCGATTCAGCCGGGAGCTGTTTACATGCGTCCGGGTGCTAGTTGGGCCTAATAAACAAAGAAATGACTTCTAAAATCCTATTTGTCGGTCATGATGCGAATGGTGCAGGGGCTCAAATAGTATTGTTAAATTGGTTAAAAGCGGAGGCGAGTAGAGGAAAGAAAAATTATTTGTTGCTGGAAAAAGGAGGGGAATTATTAGCTGAATATGAGCGATATGCGAAGGTTTGGGTGTGGCGAAAGGGACCTAATAAGATTGAAAAGATTTATAAAAAAATACCTTTTCTCAAACGTGAGGATCGGGTAGATCGGGAACCAAATCGGCCAGAGATTGCATCCATGCTAAAGGACTTTAGGAGTGAAAAATTTACTCTAATCTTGGGTAATACGGTGGCTTCATTAAGTTTATTGCAGCAGTTGCAGGGAATGAAAATTCCTTTTGGGGCGTATGTGCATGAACTTAATTTTTCGTTGACCATGTATGCTTCAGAAAAGGATATGCATTTTTTGGCACAAAAAGTAAGTATGGTTTTTGGCGTTTCCGAGCAGGTAAACCATTTGCTTATTGACAAATTCAATGTACCTGCTGAGCGGACTTTATTGTTGCCCCCCATTATTGAAATTCCTAAAAATCGTTCAGATCGCGGGCTTCAGGTTCGGGAGCAATTAGGAATTCCAGTCGATGCACGGGTGGTTTTAGGTTGTGGATTAGCAGAATGGAGAAAGGGTACCGATATATTTATTCGGGTGGCCCGACAGGTAATTCGCAAAATGCCAAAGGTGCATTTTATTTGGTTGGGTGTCGGGGATAATGTTTTTTCAGCGGAATTAAAGGCTGAAAAGGAGCATTGGGAAGAGGGAAAACAAGTGCATTTAGTTCCTCAAAAATTGGATTCAAAACCCTATTTTGAGGCGATGGATATGTTTTTTTTATCGTCAAGAGAAGACCCCTTTCCATTGGTTATGCTGGAGGCGGCATTTCACGAAAAACCTTTGGTGGGTTTTAAGGGCAGTGGTGGAATAAGTGATTTTTTACAAGATTTCCCTGACATGTTAGTGGGATATCTAGAGGAAGAGGAAGCGAGGGATAGTATATTGAAATGGCTTGAGACGGATTTGAATGCTCAAACCGAAATGACTTTAGAATTAAAAAATAGATCATTAGAATATTCAGCCGAACGTTTTTTGGAGCGCTGGCAAAATATGGGTTTAAAATAAGTAAAAATGAAAGTAACGATAGATAATATCACGTTAGAGGTAGAACAGGGAACGACTATTATGCAGGCGGCCCGACAAATTGGACCTGAGATTGCACCTCCGGCCATGTGCTATTATGAGCCATTAAAGGCTTCTGGTGGTAAGTGCCGAGGATGTTTAGTGAAGGTGACGGCGGGTTCTGAAAAGGATCCGAGGCCGATGCCCAAATTAATTCCTGCCTGTTTAACCCAAGTGCAAGATGGTATGATTGTGGAAAACACGATCAACGAAGAAGTGCTTGAAACTAGACGTGGTATTGTTGAATTTTTGTTATTAAATCATCCTTTAGATTGCCCTGTTTGTGATCAGGCGGGGGAGTGTCATTTGCAAGATTTTTCTTTTGAGCATGGGGTTTCAAATACCCGAACTGCTGAGGAGAGAAATACGTTTGAGCCGACGGACTTAGGGCCCAACATTCAATTGCACATGAATCGCTGTATTTTATGTTACCGTTGTGTTTATACGGCGGATCAGATTACAGATGGGCGTGTTCATGGGGTGATGAATCGGGGGGATCATGCAGAAATTAGTACCTACATTGGCCAAGCGATTGACAATGACTTTTCAGGTAATATCATTGACGTTTGTCCTGTGGGCGCATTGACCGATAAAACATACCGATTTAAAAGTCGAGTTTGGTTTTCAAAGCCGGTTGAGGCTCATTGTGACTGTGAAAAGTGTTCGGGCCAAGTTACTTTATGGTACAAGGGGGACGAGGTAATCCGAGTTACGGGGCGTAAAAATCAGTGGGGTGAGGTAAAAGAGTTTATCTGTAATACTTGTCGATTTGATCGCAAGAAAACATCCGAATGGACGATTGACGGGCCAACTCAAATTTCTCGCCATTCCGTTATTTCAGCAAATAAATATGGGGCAAACTTAATTCAGCCAGCCTTCCCTATCAGCCAAGCAGCAAGGGATTATAAGTTGATCGATGATGATCGTGATCGAAGTTTTTTGACGGATCAAATTAAATTAGAAGCTAAAAAATAATATGGATTTACTATCAGATTTTTTTCTTGCTAAGTCTACGTTTATTGGGATTGTATTTGCCATCACACTGGGCATAGCTGCTTATTCCACTTATTTTGAGCGTAAAATTGCTGCATTCATGCAGGATCGTATTGGTCCAGATCGCGCGGGTCCCTTTGGGATATTGCAGCCATTGGCGGATGCGGTGAAGATGTTTATGAAGGAGGATTTTATTCCGGCCAATTCAAATAAGTGGTTGTTTATCGCAGGACCTTGTTTGTCGATGTTGACAGCTTTAATGACCTCTGCCGTTGTGCCTTTTGGGGACACGGTGACCATAGGCGGTGTTACATTTGATCTCCAGGGAATTGATGTGAATATTGGAATCTTATGGGTTTTTGGTATTGTTTCTTTAGGTGTTTATGGGATTTTAATAGGCGGCTGGGCGTCCAACAATAAGTATTCATTATTAGGGGCTATTCGTGCAGCCTCTCAAAACATCTCATATGAGCTGGCGATGGGCTTAGCCATCATTGCGATATTATTGTTTTCTGGAAGCTTGTCTACTAAGGCGATTGTGGAGGGCCAACAAAATGGGCATTGGAATATTTTTTACCAACCGCTTGGCTTCATCATTTTCTTGATTTGTGCTTTTGCGGAATGTAATAGAACTCCTTTTGATTTACCGGAATGTGAAACTGAGTTGATCGGTGGATACCACACGGAATATTCATCTATGAAGTTGGGATTCTATTTATTTGCTGAATACATTAACATGTTTATTTCAGGAGCTGTGATGGCAACCCTTTATTTTGGAGGCTATGATTACCCGGGGATTGATTTTGTAACGGCACAGTTTGGTAATAACATTGCGGTGTTTGTCGGCATGGGAGCGCTTATTGGCAAAGCACTTTTATTTGTTTTTGTATTTATGTGGGTTCGTTGGACTTTACCTCGTTTCCGATATGACCAATTAATGGGATTGGGTTGGGCTACATTAATTCCATTATCTATGTACAATGTAGTTGTGACGGCTTTCGGAATATTAATTGGCAAGCCATTCACTGCCGGCATCGTTGGGGTTGTTTTATTGATCGGTGGTTTATTAATCCATGATCAGTTATTTGTAAAGAAAAAAATAGCTTAGGAATATGAAATTAAGCAATCGAACTAAAGTGATGGAGCAGGGTGAAATGACCCTGGCTGAGCGTATGTACTTGCCTGCGATTGTAGGAGGTATGGCAACAACGCTTAAGCACTTTTTCTCAAAACCGGTGACCATTCGTTATCCTGAGCAGAAGCGATATTTGGGTCCTATTTTCAGGGGCCAACATATTTTAAAGAAGGATGAGGAGGGAGCAGAAAGGTGTACCGCGTGTGGATTATGTGCGGTTGCATGTCCAGCGGAGGCTATCTCGATGGTGGCCGCTGAGCGTATACCCGGTGAGGAAAAATTATACAGAGAAGAAAAATATGCCAAGGTGTACGAGGTCAATATGCTTCGTTGTATCTTTTGCGGGCTGTGTGAAGAGGCCTGTCCAAAAGAGGCCATTTTCCTTCGTCATGACACGATGGTGCCTGTTTTTAATAGCCGTGATGAGGTTATTTACGGGAAAGATAAATTAGTAGAAAAAATGGACCAACGCTATTTACGCGAGGGTTGGAAATAAAAACAATATGGCAATTTCTAATATTTGGTATTTTCTTTCTGGCTTAACATTGTTGAGTGCCTTAATGGTTGTTTTAGCTAAAAACCCGATACATAGTGTTTTGTATTTAGTCTTTACATTCTTTTGTATCTCAGGTCATTATGTCCTTTTAAATGCGCAGTTTTTGATGGCTGTTAACATCATTGTCTATGCAGGAGCTATTATGGTTTTGTTTTTGTTTGTGATCATGATGTTTGATTTGAAAAAGAACCAACCAGAATCTAAGTCTTCCTTAACTAAATTAGCTGGCTCAATAGTTGCCGGTACTTTATTGGTTTTGTTCGTCGCTTTATTGCGCAAAAATAACTTGCCAGCACCCTCAGAGGTTAATTTTAAATCTCAAACGGGAATGGTGGAAACCTTGGGTAAAATCTTATATACAGAATATCTATTGCCTTTTGAATTAATTTCAATTTTGTTTTTTGTGGCCATGGTAGGCGCTGTGATGTTAGGAAAACGAGAAGCAGGGGAACGTAATTTTTAAATATTGATTCGCATAAAAAAAAGGGATCTGATTTTTCAGATCCCTTTTTTTATTAACCGCTTAGCCTTATTTTTTGGGACTTGTTTTAAACTCCATTCATATCTTCAGTGCTGTTTTTGCCAGCTACAAATCGGTAGTTTACGGCTCCAAATAGTTTAGCATATTTAAACACATTTAATTTAAGGCTTAGACCTAGCCTATTAATACGTGTTTATTTTTAGGCCTACAGAAAAGTTTCTACCCGGTGCGGCATTGTAATATCTTCCGGCTGCGGCATTTAAATCAGGTCCTAAACTATAGGTTTCATTCAGGATATTTTCCATGGCAAACCAGAGTTCCCAACTAAATTTGCGGTTTGATTTTTGATATGAAATTTTAGAATTCCAAATGCGATATGCAGGCATTTTGTCTGTATTTGCGTCATTTAAAAATAAGTAATCCGAGAATATGTATTGTTGGTTCCACGAGAATCCGGAAGGATGATTGAATATCGCTAAGACGGAATTTTGAAATGGACTTGTTCCGGTCAAGAAATTGCCATTATATGTTTTTCCGGCGGTGCTGTAATCCGTGAATCTAAAATCTTGCCATGTGGTAGAGTTGTTGACCACTAGGTATTTGTGGGCCTTCCAGAATGTGGTCAATTCAAGCCCTTTTTGCGTCGTTTCACCTACGTTGGCAAAATAATCAGACCCATCAGCGGCTCTTCTGACCACAATTGTTTCATTCAGATTGAATAAATAGGCTGTCAAATCCCAATTGAATGTTTTGTCATTGGATTCACCTTTCCAAGCAATTTCCTTATTCCAGCCTTTTTCTGCTTTTAAATTGGTGTTAATAATACCTGCCGAAGGACGCATTTCAGCGATGCTTGGGGGTGAATAACCTTGCGCTATTTTAGCTGTGATACTTTGGTGCGAACCTAATTTACGCACGATCGCTGCTCGGGGCGAGAATATCGTTTCTTGATTTTTGTATTGGGTCCATTAGGCGTTAAGGCTACCGGAAAGCGTTAATATCCAGCGCGTATTTATTTCATAATCGGCTTGTAAAAATGTCGTCAATTGATCTAAACGGGTATTTTGAGTTAATTGCAAGGTATCTTTAATTCCTTTTTTGTTTCCAAAAGTTTGGCTATCAAATTGGCCTGATTGCCATTCATAGCCTGCGTCTAGATTGATAATTCCTTTGCGATGAATGACGCCCCGACTACTAAAATTGGGTTCGTCTCGTAATTCATAATTTCGTATGGTCGGATTTTCAACTTGATTATATTGAAAAGCATTGATGAAATTCCACCCCCATTGTGAATTGAATTGATTAGATATTTGAGCACCAATCCCAAAACTCTTTAATTTAAAAGTGGCTTGTTGGTCTACCGCACTTTTAAAAATACCTGCGGCCGGCCTTGCATTCCTTGGATTATCCTGAAATTGTTTTAACGTTAATCCACCAGGCGTTTGATAAGCTAAATCTCCATAGTATGAGGTTAGGTTAATGGCCCCGGATGTGCCAAACGACTTATTGAATTCGTAAGAAATCCACTGTTTTTTTATGGCAGATTGAACTCTAAATCCTTCCTGCTGCCATTGAGATGCGTATATCCGATGATTTTTAAAGGCGTTTCCCAGATTAATGTCGATGGATGTTTTTAACCCTCCAAGGGAAGGATACATCGTTTGAAATTTCACCTTATTTTTTAAGTCAAAGCCACTATTGAAAAGGATCGCTCCTCCGGTGCCCGCACCATAAATTCCACCCCCAGGACCTTTTGTGATGATGATTTGGCGAAATAAATCAGGCTCTAATAAAGACAAGTAGGTATTGTTTCCAGCATCGGTGAACGGGATTTGATTCCAATAAACTTTAATATTTCTGACGCCAAAAGGCGCTCTTAGCGAGCTACCTCTGATGGCGATCCGATAACTTCCTGGAGATCTTTCTTCCATGCGGACCCCGGCTTGGGTATTTAATCCGCTTAAAAAACTAGTTCCGTTGGTAGGGCTAATGACTTTGTCCGTTAAGATCGAAAGAGCATCTGGACTCGTTAATTTTTGCCTTGATTTCTCGAATACTTTTACCTCGACATTAGTTAACTCGGTTGTTTTTAGACTATCCGATTGAATGGATAAAGCGTGAACAGAAATAAGGAGCGATAATAGTAATAATTTAAAATTCATATAAGAATGAAATAGATAGAGAATTTGCTTGAGAGGCTAGGATTGACTTCGAGTTTTTATTTTCGGCAGCTCCTAAATTTAATATTTCATAGGTAAGCAAAGCGCCAACTTTGGTTTTCTTAAATCCTATTTTTCCTTTATAACACAAATCATTTGTGAATTTTGTTGTAGTATACGGCACCCCCATATAATTACCATATAAAGTAATGTCCCTAAAGATAGGCTCAAAAATTTGTCCTTGAAATGTGATAGTTGTTTTTCCAGGAATAATCAATCCAATGCCGGCATTAATTCCGTGTAGGCGGTATTTTTCTTCTTCGATATAATTGGAGTTTTTGGAACTTATTTTCCGGGCGATGGACTTGCTGTATAGACTCAGGATTGGGTAAAAATGTGGGAGTATGCTGGTTTTTTGATTCCATAAAAATCCGACTTCAGCTTCAGAACCTCTATAATTTGAATATAATTCTTCATTGGGACTAATTGTATTTGAATAGGTATTACGTGGTTCAATGAATGTATATTTCGATCGGTCCACATTCGACCGATGGGTATTTCCAAATGCTTTTAAGGCGACAAAAAATTTACGTTTCGATTGTTTTTTTTGAATAGATAATTGAACATTCAAATCTACCGTTGCCTGACTTTCCAACCATGAAATTTGAGTAGCACCTACCCCTGCTTCAAGTCTAAATAATTGGGCTTGTGCAAATGAACCTGAAAAAAGAATCAATAAAAACAAAAAGGTTTTGACGTATCTCATAAACGTTTAAATGTATTTAAAATTACCAATATTTCTCACCTTTTTTATAGGCAAACCGAATCCCCCTAAAAATAATGACGATGTGATTCATGATTGTTTGGAGGAATCCGAAGTGAACAGACAAAACTTGAAATCTTTCCAGCCAAGATCTTTTAAGGTTTTTTACCGAAGCTCCCCCCATCAAATAATGACACATCGGCTCAGGCATATAGCTGATTTTATGGGCTGCCTTTAAGCATTTAATCTCCCAATCGATGTCGGAACTTAATTGGTATTCTAGTGAAAAGAATGGAGCGATCGACTTTTTACAAATAAAGGCTTGATGGCAGATTAACATCCCAAATTTAAAATCTTTCCACGTCAAATTTTTTGGCAATTGATGCGGCGTGGCCTCACTTC
>JABMMK010000375.1 GCA_013205605.1 Cytophagales bacterium
CCAATTTTTTAAGTTCTTTGGGGCTTAAAGCGTGGTTAAAAACAGCTAGACCGCCAATTTGCCCTTTAAAGAAGTTGCCCATTCCTCGTTTTAAAAGCACCGCTCCTACCGTAAAATCCGAACCATTATTGCCCATTCCATTTGGAAAAAAATAGGGGTTTTTGGACTGAATCAACCCATCTGAATACCCTTCAAAGCCCTTCGTGTTGAGTATTAGTTCTTTTTCTCTTGCTTGAAATTCTCCATTGACATACGAACGCATATATTGTCCATCGTAAGTAAAAGCGACAAAAGTCCATTCATTTGCCTTAACTTCTTGTTTGCTCGCAGAGTAATCACTCGAATAAGGAAAAGGGGGTGTCGGCTTGCCGGTATACGATATATGTCCACAGACTTGATTTTTTCCATTATAATGTGGCAATGAAACAAACAAGCCATATTGCCGTTTCCCACCATCGAGATACTCATTCCACATTCCGCCGACAAACCCCGTCGTTTCGCCGGTCCATTTAACCCAAGCAGCCACAGTGACTCCTTGGCCTGGCCCATGAATATTCAATAGCCCAGTTTGATCATTTTTTAAAGATAAATAAGCTCCATGGCCAAATTTAGCTGAATATCCGGAAAGAGGTCCCTCATTCATTCGGTCAATTTGACCATCCATTTCGGATAATTCATAGGGGCCCAACAATGACCTCCTTTTCTCCCCTTTAGCTTCTTTAAAATCCCATAAAGCAATTAAATGCTTTGTTTTTAAAAGCCGATTTGTCAAAGGAATTTGTTGGCCTATGAGCATTTCGCTGATCAAAAGAAATGTAAACAAGACAAAATATTTCATGCTAATTGTTTGAAATTTAAATTTAAAACTATAAAAAATCGATCTTAAAATTATTTGATATGTATGCTAATCTATCAATTCCTTGATTTTTTAAATAATAACAAAACAAGAAAATCATTTTTACTTACCATTCGAATTTGTTCATAAATGTTTAAATTTATTTTTAAAAAATCATTTTAAGGACTTTTAATCTTTTAAAAAATAACAACTCATGTATAAACTCTTCCTATTCATTATCATTCCATTTTTAGCATTGAGCCAAAAAAAACTATTTTCTCAAAAAGGCATGCAGCCTGATTTCTATGTTCATCAAAATGGACATATCGATTTAGTTTTTGGCCTAAAGAATGTAATCTATTATGCTAAGTCAACAGATAAGGGTTTGCATTTTTCTGAACCTCAAATCGTAGATTCATTGCCTGGCTTACATCTAGGTATGTCAAGAGGCCCTAGAATAGCCAGTTCTAACAAATCAATCATCATCACAGCCATTGACAAAAAAGGAAATTTGCATGCCTATCGAAAAGGAATTAAAGACCCTTTGTGGCAACATCAAATCGTCAATGATATACCCGAAATCGCTAAAGAAGGGTTTAATGCAATAGCCAGTAATTCAAATGGTCAGTTCATGGTCATCTGGTTGGATTTAAGAGGTAATAAAAAAAATAAGTTGATGTCAGCGATGTCAAAAAATGATGGGGTAAATTGGGAAGCCAATAAACTCATCTACGCTTCGCCAGACTCAAGCATCTGCGAATGTTGTCAACCCAATATCATTTTTAATCAAAATCGAATATCCATCATGTTTAGAAATTGGATCAATGGATCCAGGGATATGTACACGATTCATTCTTTTGATGAAGGAAAAACATTTAAATCCATTGAAAAACAAGGCGAAGGTACCTGGAAACTGAATGCATGTCCCATGGATGGAGGGTCTTTGGCATTTACCAAAGATAATCAAGTAGTCTCTGTATGGAGAAGAGAAGGAAATCTATTCGTTTCCAAGGAAGGGATTGCACAGGAAACAAAGATTTCAGACGGTAGAAATGCAAGTATTTCCGCGGGCCAACAAGCCATCTCCGTTGTTTGGCATCAACAAGGTAAAATATACGTAAAAAGTTCGCAACATTCAGAAACCCAATTAATCGGTGAAGGTCGGTATCCTATATTAAAAACAATCAATAATAAAGAGTCGATTACGATCTGGGAAAATCAAGGAGACATTTACGGAAAACTCTTAAATTAACCTAAGCTTTGATAAATTTGAATGCAAATTAATGAGGAATTCAACCCATCTTTTCCTTTACATAATTATTGCTCTCTATTTAATCGTACATTTTGTACCTGATTTTGGAGGTGCTGATGTGATGGGTGCCCAGTGGTTATATACAAGTATCATAGATGTCTTGGTTTTAGCCTTCATTTTCTTTCAAAGGAACCTATATTCCGAGGCCATCAAAGCTGTTTTTAGTCAAAAATTTTCACTACTTTATACCTTTTATTTTGTTTGGGCCATCATTTCTGTGGGGTATGCCATTAACCCAACGGAGGCCATTGTGTGCCTAGCGAGGCTTGCCAGCACCTTTTTTATCTACACTAATTTTGCTATTCTACTATATAAAAAAGATATCAAATCTTATTACCTGCCTATATCCGTCTTCATATCTCTAGTTTTATTTTATGATAGCATCGCCGTCATATCAAGCTTTACGAAGAACGCAAAAACGATGTTGCTCGATCAAAATATTTTAAGCCTAATGGGAAAAAATGGCAACAAGAACGTGATGGCAGCCAGTTTATTAATCAAATTCCCATTTGCCCTTTTTGTTGTTTTAAGATCTAAATACTTAGGCCGAGTGCTTGGTGTATTTGTGCTATTTTTTGGAAGTTTTGCCCTGTTTATCTTAAATACAAGATCCACTTTTGTGGGGCTATTCTTGATTCTTATCATTTTCGCCGCTAGCACAATTTACTTTAAAATAAAGTCAGCATGGCCTAAAATCGTTTGGCCCCTCGCCTATTTCATTATCCCTATTACCATTGCTTTCTTTTCGGCCAATTTGGTCTTAGAAAATGCCGTCAAATCTCAGGAAGTACAAGGAGGCTACGGAACTGTCACCAAACGAATCGATGATATAACGGCCAATACAAAGGAGGAAAGCCGCTTGAGACTTTGGAAAGCGGGATTAGACTATGTATCGAAACACCCCTTCATCGGAGACGGCTATGGCAACTGGAAACTGGCATCAATCCCCTACGAAAAGGAATATACCAACGACCTATTCGTCCCCTATCATGCCCATAACGACTTTATCGAGGCGGCAGCCGATTTAGGAATCATTGGCGGTTTGGCTTATTTAGGCTTATTTATCTTGGCATTTTTTTTTACGATTAGGCTTTGGCTTAAAAATGACGCCAAAGAATTTCGCTTATTTGCCACCATATCGTTCATGGCAATAACCTGCTATTTTGTGGATGCATTTCTTAATTTCCCAACCGAACGCACCTCCATGCAAACGATGTTGACGCTTACCGCAGCCTTATTATTTGCCCCAGCATATTCATTGAAGGCACATGTGGGGATTAAAAATACGTCAAATAAAAACGTAGCATTACTTTATATTTTAACGGGTTTCATCATCATTGGCGGGTCGATATACATCAACAACCAAGTTTTTAAATCCCTGAAAGTGCAAAAATTTGTCATGGGGGAAATTGACACCGATCCCAAAATGGCTTTGGAAGAGGTGGAGAATGCCTTCCCTGCTTTTCCAAATTTGTCCACCTCCACCCTACCCA
>JABMMK010000376.1 GCA_013205605.1 Cytophagales bacterium
ACTCGATTATAAAATCAGCATTACTTTCCTATGGAATGTCTGGACGCGTATTCCATGCCCCATTCATTGACCTACATCCAGGTTTTTCTTTAGCCGGTGCTTGGGAAAGAACCAACAAAAATATTGAAAAGGATTATCCAGGGGTTAAATCCTATTCAAGTATAGACGAAATTTTATCAGATCCCACGATCGATTTAGTCGTGGTTAACACGCCCATTTACTCCCATTTTGAATATGCATTAGCCGCTTTAAATGCGGGTAAACACATCATTGTAGAAAAAGCGTTCACGACTAATTTACAAGAAGCATTAGCCTTAGATACCTTAGCGAAATCAAAATCAAAACACATTTTTGTGTACCAAAACAGACGTTTAGATTCCGATTTCCTAAGCGTAAAGAAAATAGTGGACGCGGGCCTATTAGGTGAGCTGGTGGAAGTAGAGATCAGATACGATCGTTTTAATGGAGCTCAATCGCTCAAATTACATAAAGAAATTCCCGGACCCGGTGCAGGAATTGTAAAAGATTTAGGACCTCACTTGATCGACCAGGCCATTTATTTATTTGGTAGCCCGGAAAAAGTATTCGCAGATTTACGAATGACCCGTCCTGAAACCCAAGTAGATGATTATTTTGAAATATTATTCTATTACCCAAACCTGAGAGTGAGGCTTAGAGGGGGTTATTATTTCAAAGAGCCTGTCCCATCGTTTCAATTGCATGGGAAAAAGGGAAGCTTTTTGAAAGTGAGAGCCGATAAACAAGAAACTGATTTATTGGCCGGCTTAAAGCCGCAGGGGGATGATTGGGCTACGGAAAATGAAGCGGATTTTGGAATATTACATGTAGATGGTCAGGAAAAAATCCGAGTTCCATCCGAAAAAGGCAACTTCATGTATTTCTATGAAAATGTATTTGATACCCTTCAAGGTCGAGCTGAACCATTTGTTTCAGCCATGCAGGGAGCTCAATGCATGCAGGTGATCGATGCCGTTTTTGAAAGCCATGAGGCACAAAAAGTGATTCATTTACCTTCATTATAGCCCAAAATGGAAATCCCACCAATGCTATTCCCGCAATTTGAACCTGAATTATCCAAAAAAATTCAGCAGGTTGGCGTAGTTAGAAAGTTTAAATCAGATGAATTTCTGATGAAGACTGGACAGTCGATTCGCTCCGCCGTTTTAGTTACTAAAGGAATTATCAAAGTGTTTCGAGAGGATGATGAAGGAAATGAAATATTCATGTACAACCTACATCCTGGAGAAGCCTGTGCCATTTCGATGACCTGTGCGGCCCGTCAAATTGCTTCCCAAATCATGGCAAAAGCCCTAATTGACACCGAAGTGATTGCCATTCCCGCAGAGCTTATGGATGAATGGGGTTCTAAATATAAATCATGGTATCAATTTGTGTTAGAAACTTATCGGTCGCGGTTTGAGGAATTATTGGACACTTTAGATCAAATTGCCTTCAGAAATTTGGATGAACGATTACTTTGGTATTTAAAGCAACATCAAAAAAGCTTAAAAACGAATCTTTTAAAAGCCTCATTCACAGAAATCGCCCATGAATTAAACTCATCCAGAGAGGTTATTTCAAGGCTGATTAAGA
Source organism: Cytophagales bacterium (assembly GCA_013205605.1). GTDB lineage: Bacteria > Bacteroidota > Bacteroidia > Cytophagales > Spirosomataceae > Aquirufa. The sequence continues at coordinate 1,615 of JABMMK010000376.1, forward strand.
AACTAGCGGAAAAAGGCCACATCAAAATGCATAAAAACCAAATTGAAATTATCGATTTAAAAGGACTGTGATAAAAGTCACCATTTAGGATGGGGAATTGATCTAAATTTGTCCCAACAAAAAAAAGAAATATGGAGATTTTAGGCTATTTCGCCTCTTTAATCATTGGTTTATCCTTAGGCTTAATTGGCGGTGGTGGATCCATATTAACCGTCCCCGTTTTAGTATATCTTTTCGGTGTAAATCCTATTTTAGCTACGGCCTATTCGTTATTTATCGTGGGCGCAAGTAGTTTGGTCGGCGCCTTCCCAAAATACAAACAAGGTTTAGTCAATTTAAAGACGGCCATTATTTTTGGAATTCCATCCATCGTATCCGTATTTGCTACCAGGAAATTCATTGTTCCACTCATTCCTAATGAAGTTTTTGTCCTAGGTGATTTCATGGTAACCAAGTCAATTTTAATGATGGTTTTATTTGCCATCCTAATGGTAGCGGCATCTATCTCGATGATTCGAGGTAAATGCGAACAATGTGAAAAAGAAAAGGATGAAAATTTCATAGTTGAGGTTCAAGTTTTTAATTACCCCATGATCCTTTTGGAAGGAGCGATCGTTGGTATTTTAACTGGCTTAGTCGGCGCAGGAGGAGGTTTTCTCATCATTCCAGCCCTTGTTATGCTGTCAAAATTATCCATGAAGCAGGCCATTGGTACTTCTTTATTAATCATTGCGGCCAAATCATTAATTGGATTTACGGGTGATTTGGGTCATCAAATCATCGATTGGAAATTACTTTTAACGGTCACAGGATTAGCGATTGTGGGTATATTTTTTGGGGATATCGTAAGTGAAAAAATAGATGGAAATAAGCTTAAAGTGGGATTTGGTTGGTTTGTTTTGATTATGGGAGTATTTATCCTAGTCCAACAAGTAGCCTTTCCTATCCAATAATTTAAAAATAAAAAGCCATGAAAGTAGAGCAAATTTACACAGGATGTTTAGCGCAGGGAGCTTATTACATTGAGAATAACGGGGAAGCGGCGATTATAGATCCACTTCGTGAGGTACAACCCTATATTGAAAAAGCAAAAAGAAATAATGCTAAAATCAAATATGTGTTTGAAACTCATTTTCATGCAGATTTTGTTTCAGGTCATTTAGATTTGTCGGCAAAGACAGGGGCGCCAATCGTTTATGGACCCAATGCCCAATGTGGATTTGATTGTATTTCTGCCACAGACGGTCAAGAATTTCCCTTAGGTGATGCAAAAATTCGTGTCATTCATACTCCGGGCCATACGATGGAATCGACTTGTTTTTTATTGATCGATCAAACAGGAGAAGCTACCAGTTTATTTTCAGGAGACACCTTGTTTATTGGCGATGTCGGCCGCCCCGATTTAGCCCAAAAACTATCATCAGATTTAACTGAAGATATGTTGGCCGGTTTTTTATATGATTCTCTTCAAAATAAAATCATGCCTTTAGCCGATGATATCACCGTATATCCAGCCCATGGAGCAGGTTCTGCTTGTGGTAAAAACATGAGTAAAGAGACTACAGATACCTTAGGGAATCAAAAGAAGACCAATTATGCATTAAACCCTGCGCTTAGCAAAGACCAATTTATAAAAGAGTTATTAACGGGTTTGGTGGCACCCCCCGCATATTTCCCATTAAATGTTTTGATGAATATTCAAGGATACGATTCGATTGACAAGGTTTTAGAGCGAGGCCAACATGCCCTTTCGCCTGCGGCTTTTGAAGCGGCGGCCAATGAAACTTCTGCTTTGATTTTAGATACCCGAAATGTACAAACGTTTGCAGCCGGTTTCGTACCTAATTCAATTAACATTGCCATTGACGGTTCTTTTGCACCCTGGGTTGGCGCCATGATTCCAGATATCAAGCAGGAAATCTTATTAGTCACTGATGAAGGCCGTGAAGAGGAAGTCATCACACGATTAGCCCGAGTAGGATATGATTTTACGATAGGTTATTTAAAAGGAGGTATTAAGGCGTGGAAAGATGCGGGAAAGGAATTAGATCAAATCGAATCCATCTCTGTGGAGGAGACTTTGAATCGAGCCAAATTGGGTGAAGGTGAAATCATTGATGTAAGAAAAAATAGCGAATACCTTTCTGAGCATATTGTTGACGTGGAAAATGCACCCTTAGATTTCATTAATGAAAGTATGCTCAAAATCAATAAGGATAAAACATATTTTGTGCATTGCGCCAGTGGTTATCGATCGATGATATTTATATCGACTTTAAGAGCAAGGGGCTATGAAAATTTAATCGACGTGCAAGGCGGATTTAAGGCCATTAAAGAATCCGAGAAATTCAAATTGTCGGAATATGTTTGCCCTACGACATTGTTGTAGATTCGTTTTAGAGCAAAAAAAGCGTTAAAATAAATTACATTCACCCAATACTTATTACCTGATACTTGTTACCTATTACCTATTTTCGTTACCTATTACCTAATACTTAATTAACTTAAAGAAATGATCGAAACATTAACTCAACCCTGGCCTTGGTATGTGGCAGGAGCAATCATCGGACTTATAGTCCCTACCTTATTAATTTTAGGCAATAAGCATTTTGGAATTTCGGCCAATTTGAGGCATATGTGTGCGGCATGTTTTCCGAGTAACATCCCATTTTTCAACTATGATTGGAAGAAAGAATCTTGGAATTTATTTTTCATCGGGGGGATTTTAGTTGGCGGTATCATTTCCACCCAATACCTAAGCTCTCCTGATCCAGTGATTATTCATCCTGATTTAGCTAAGGAATTAACTCAATTTGGCATTACTGATTTTTCGGGTTTAGTTCCAGTTCAATTGTTTTCATTTGAAAGTTTATTTACACTGCGCGGATTGATCATGATGGTTGGCGGAGGATTTCTAGTCGGATTTGGCACGCGCTATGCGGGAGGTTGCACCTCAGGACATGCCATTATGGGCCTCAGTGACTTACAGTGGCCATCATTAGTGGCAACGATCAGTTTTATGATCGGCGGATTTTTGATGACCAATTTAATTTTACCTTATATTTTAGCTTTATAAAGATGAAAATGAAACAAGAGGAAACGGATTTTGAAGTACGTTCATTAGATACCATGTGTGTCAATGAGTCTGAATTGGTCCATCCATGGTGGTATAATTTCAAGTATGCTGCGGTGGGCGTGATTTTTGGTATTGTATTTATCAAAGCTGAAATTATTTCTTGGTTTAGAATTCAGGAAATGTTTAAACTCCAAAGTTTCCACATGTATGGCGTGATTGGAACGGCCGTTGTTGTGGGAGCGATTTCAGTATTTTTAATCAAAAAACTGAAGATTAAAACGGTTCATGGAGAAGAAATCACCTTTACAAATAAGAAATTCAATCAAGGCCAAATATACGGCGGATTGATATTCGGTCTAGGTTGGGCCATTACAGGGGCATGTCCAGGACCATTATTTGCCCAATTAGGATCTGGCGCCTTAGCCATCATTGTTGTTATTGCAAGCGCCATGGCCGGAACTTGGGTGTATGGTAAATTCAGGGATAAATTACCCCATTAAGGAAAAAGCATCAGAAAAAATAAGATAAAGGAGTATAATCAAAAATAAAATTTGGCCAATTTTAATGTATAATAATGGGAAAATTTATGATTAATATCCAATTAGAAGGATTGGATACTGAAACAAGAATGAAATTACTCCCAGAGAGCAGGAGCTAGTGAAAGAGCTGGAAGAAAATGGAACCATTATAGAAACCTACATTAAACTTGACATGTCTGGTATTTACATGATCATTATCGCGGTAGATTCCGATGATGTGCATTCAAAACTTTCAATTTTGCCCTATTACCCTTTTATGAAAATTGAAATTGTTCCCATTAGAATGGTCAACAATATCAATCAATAATCGAAAGACATCCCTGATTTCAGGACCTGAGCTTTTAATTTTTTGCGTACCAATCTTTGATCGGCTTATAGGGTCCAAATGGGTGATCAAAAAGAGTTCAGTCTATCAGGGGTTTAGTATAAGCCTATAATTAAAACTGTTTAGTTTTAATTATAACTAAACAAGTTTTCCTTTCATACTCGTAAGTGCAACCCATAAATCTTCTTGCTTTAAACTGTTGGTAAAATGTTATTACAAAGTATGTAGCAAATTAAAATTTGATTTCGAATACATTTGATACAAAATTTTAATCTTTTCCATTTATTAGAATGCGGAACAGATATACTCTAAATACAGGAATTATTAGGGTATAGTAGCAGCAAAAGAACTGAAATAAATACGCATCTTAGTAGGAAATGTATTAAACAAATAAAAAGTTCTTTTGATGATTTGTAATATTTTTATCAAAAATAAAACAACTAAATACCTGAGTTTATGTGGCATAAAGCCAACCCTTGTTGGGTGGATTAGAGCAATTTTACGACCGGTATAAATGAGTTAGTAGCAATTTTGCCGAAACCCTTAAAACAAGCAATTTAAAGAAGTAATTGTCATTGGCTTTTCTTGTAAATTTTAAATTTTTTATTAACCACTAAAAACAAACACACACATGAGTATGATGAAAGAGTTCAAAGAGTTTGCCATGAAGGGCAACTTAGTTGACATGGCAATTGCCTTCGTAATGGGCGCTGCCTTTGGAAAAGTAGTGAGCGGTTTTATAGACGGCATAGTAATGCCTCTTGTAGGTAAACTCGTAGCTGGAGTAGATTTTGCCTCTCTGAAATATGTTTTATCGCAAGCACAAATGGACGCTTCGGGTAAAGTAATAGCAGCCGAAGCTTCAATAAAATATGGAGAGTTTATCACTATTATAATTAACTTTATTTTGGTAGCTTTTGTAATGTTCATAATTATAAAAGCAATGAACAAGATGAAGAAAAAACAAGAGGCTGCCCCTATGACACCTGCTCCTCCAACAGAAGACCAAACATTATTGAGAGAGATACGCGATTTGTTGAAAAAATAAAAAACGGCTGAAAACACGAGCTAGGCTAAAGTGGGGGTTTAGTGCGCAGACGTATCTGTTCTTAATTAAATCTTGGTTCTATTTATCATTTTTTGTGGTAAAAAACGCTGCCTTCGCCAAGCCCGAAACCGTTAGCCTAAATGCGTCAGTTTTGCGCAGAAAAAAATCTTACAAATATTTCCCAATTTGGGAACTTTTAATCATCTTTGACAAAGAATTAAACATTGAGAATAATTTCGAAAAAGATATTACGTGCTTTTTGGATCGCTCATGCAGATTCAGAACAACAACTTAAATCTTGGTTTAAGGAAACAAGTAATGCTGAATGGAAAAATTCAAACGAAGTAAAAATAGAATATCCAAGCGCAAGTATTCTAAATGATAATCGAATTATTTTTAATATAAAAGGAAATAGTTACAGATTAATTGTAAGGATTAATTATCATTATCAAATGATTTGGATTCGATTTATTGGAACGCACGAAGAGTATGATAAGATTAACGCTACTGAAATTTAAAAGCTATGGAAATTAAACCGATAAAAACAGAAAAAGATTATAAACAAGCTTTGAAAAGGTTGGAAACAATCTTTGAAGCAAAAATTGGTTCAGCTGAAGGCGATGAACTTGAAGTATTGGGAATTCTTATCGATCAATATGAAAACGAACATTTTCCCATTGGCTTACCAGATCCAATTGAGGCAATCAAATTCAGAATGGAACAAATGGGTTATAATCAAAATGATTTGGCGAACATTGTTGGGTTGAAAAGTCGAGCAAGTGAAATCTTAAACCGAAAAAGAAAACTTTCGTTAGAAATGATTCGTCAACTTCACGAGAGATTGAATATTCCAACCGATGTGCTAATTCAAACATATTGAAATAAAGCACCTTGGCTAACAGCGGTTTTGCGCAATGGTTGGTTTTATTTCCCTTAGCCGGAAAATACTCAGGCAGAATTTTACACATCATTACAACTAAGCGGTAAATTGTCACCACTGCTCCAAGCCCCAAACCGTTATAGGACATTTCATAAGACACACCTGAAATTATTGGTCATTAATATGAAACTGATTAATCACAATTCTATTTTGTAGGATTTCAAAAAAACTTTTTTTAGATACAGAAATAATTTAATTTAAAAAATGCCTAAATGAAAAAACAACTGACTATCGCATTATTATCAATCATTTTATTTTCAATAAAAAACGATGTCTATTCTCAAACGCCTTTTGGGGTTAATTTAGCTGGGGCTGATTTCGGATCTAATTTTCCAGGAACCTATAATGTAGATTACACTTATCCTACCAGTGTTGAATTAGATTACTATCATGCGAAAGGTTTAAATTTAATTCGATTACCCATTAAGTGGGAAAGAATTCAGCCTATTTTAAATGGTAATTTAAGTGACGCCGAATTATTGAGAATAAGAAATTTCCTGTTTTTGGCACAAAATCGAAATATGAATGTAATCATTGATCTCCATAATTATTGCAGATATAATATAAATGGAATAGATAAAATTATAGGGTCAAAGGATTTAAGCATAGCTAACATAAAAGATTTATGGACAAAACTGGCATTAGAATTAAAAATCTATACGAATATTTGGGGTTATGGCATCATGAATGAGCCCCATGATTTATTAGTAAATGTACCGTGGTTCAATATTGCCCAAGAAATTATTAATGGGATTAGAATAAATGACCTAAAGACAAGAATAATTGTCGGTGGGGATAGTTGGAGTTCGGCTGAACGTTGGATGCAATATAGCAATAATTTAAAAAACCTTTCCGACCCGTCAAACAAACTAACTTTTGAGGCTCATGTATATTTTGATAAAGATGCATCAGGATTATATGTTAATAATTATGATAATGAAGGTGCTTATCAAAATATTGGCATTGACAGAGTAGCACCTTTTGTAAACTGGCTTAAAACAAATAATCTAAATGGTTTTATCGGAGAATATGGGGTACCAGCAAATGATAACCGCTGGCTTTTAGTGCTCAATAATTTCTTAAGTTATTTAAAAGAGAATTGTATTAACGGAACATATTGGGCCGGCGGTCCATGGTGGGGTAATTATATTCTTTCTATTGAACCTGTACTTGGTATAGATAAACCACAAATGAGTACTTTGCTTAAACACTTAAGTACAAACGCTAATTGTCCCTCATTAAATATTGATAATGTACCTATTCCTTTAAATCAATATAATTTTTCACCTAACCCTTTCCTTGACAAAATAAAAATTAGCGGGATTGATGAAGGAGAATACATAAATATTTATGACATGTATGGAAGACTTATTAATTCTCAAAAAATTATTAATTCAAGAATTGAAAATTTAGGTAATTTAAAAACAGGAATATATTTTCTTAAATACAAAGATTTAATTGTTTCGAAAATGATTAAATAAAAATTTGAAAATTAGAGATTCAATATAGCCAAAGCTCCTGATAGTGTACAAGCCCAACAGACTATGGCATGAATGAGGAGACAAGACAATTAATAAACAACCTATTAGAATAAAAGACCTTTTGCCCTCATTTTATTGGGATAAAAGGAATATTTCGACCATTTCTCTTTTATTTTTTTGCGTACCAATCTTTGATCGGCTTATAGGGTCCAAATTTATGTTGCTCCTCTGAAAATGGATCTACATAAGGGCCAAAAGGATGATCAAAAGGTTTTTTGGCAATTTTAGGCCAATCCATAGACAAATCTTTGCTTGGCCTAGGCATCGAATTAACATAAGCGGCCACATCCCAAGCTTCCTCATCCGTTAATACCGGATTTTCATACGTAGTTCCTTGAGGCATATTGTACTTAACATAGCCTGCAAAATTCGAAATTCGAAATAAACCCGCCCCATGGTTATAGCTATTTTTACCCCATAAAGGTGGAAAGGTATAGGATTTACCATCGGAGGCCAATAAACCTTCCCCATCAGCTTGATGACAAGACTGGCATTTGGCCACATACACGTCTAGACCCTTCGCTGGATCGCAGGCCCTTTTCATTCCTTTCAACTTAAATATGCCAGCACCCCTAGGAATCTTATCTTTCTCCACGTCATTTCCAAGCCATTTGATGTAAGCCAAAATCGCACGCATCTCTCTGCTCGTAGAATCTAAGGCTTTGCCATTTAAACTCCGTTGAAAACAATCATTGACACGCTTAATCTGATTTTCCTCGGTACCCGAACGAGCACGGAATTTTGGATAGGTCGATTGCACAGCAAAATAATTATTTCCCCAAGGTTGGGTTCCAGCATTCAAATGGCAATTCTGACAATTCATCCCATTGGACATTTGCAAGACCGATCCTTTGGGTCCTAAATATTCAGAAGTATGCGCAATTAATTCTCGGCCATACTGCACCAAATCTTTCTCGCTTGAATCCAAATACATCATACGCCAATCAGAAGGTGCTGTCCAAACATGATTGAAATTTGTATCTGGGGCCACATAAACTTGGCTAGAATCAGTTGATTTTGAGGATCCATTCGACGGCTGGCGAAATACGATGATTCCTAATGCCATGAATAATAACAATAGCGCTCCATATAAAAATGTGGATAATCGTTGGAACCGTTTTTGATTAGGAAAACTCACAGCTAATTAATATTTCAAATAAGCCCAACCCTCTTCTTGCTTAATGATCACTTCTGAAACGCCTGATGGAACAAATCCCGATTGTGGCAAAATGGTAGCCTTATCTATTTTCCGCTCCCGAATGGTATTTTCACAAGCCACAAACTTAACACCCATGGCGGCTAATTCAGCAATTTTAGCATGCTGAGTAGTCTTGGAAGCTATGAGTAAACCAATACCAGCACCATGAGCAACCACTTCAATTTGAGTGTTATTTCCTAAGGCTGCCTGCATATTAGCAATATTTCGCATGACACCATGCCAAACAGTGGTATCAGCCGTATTAATTTGAAGTACTACTTTATGTGTTTTTTGTGCGAAGGCCGAAACAGAAATAAATAGGCCAATGATTGAAGTTAAAATTAGTTTTTTCATCGAATGATTTTTTTTAAAACTAACATTTTAAAATTATGAAAGCAAATTGGCCTAAACGAATCTACACGGACGATTTTCAATGCGGAAACTGTCTCAATGATTTCTTTCAATTTCTAATAGATTGATTAAAAATTAGGCTAATATGCGTGCCAACTGCAAAAGATTTAATAAATAAATAACGATCACGTGTATGAAGTTTCGGACAAATGTCACGAATTCCAATTTTTCAACGCTGTAGATTTGCATATAAATAAAACAAAAATGATCGCATTGATAAAAAAATTATTCGGAATCGGCCCGAAAATAAATGTAAAGGAACTTATTGCTTCAGGAGCCATAGTTTTGGATGTTAGAACGCCAACTGAATTTAAAGATGGACACATCAAAGGGGCACTTAATTTTCCATTGCAAAATTTAACCTCACAAATGAACAAATTAAAGAAAGAACAAGTTATCGTAACTTGTTGCCGCTCCGGGAGCCGCAGTGGAATGGCTAAGCACATATTAAAGTCCAATGGATTTCTTCAAGTGCATAATGGAGGCCCCTGGACTAATTTAAGATAAAACTCAAAGACAAATAAAATGAGCAAATTCAGTGAACTTTTAAAAACACCAGAACCCGTTTTAGTTGATTTTTCAGCAGAATGGTGTGGCCCATGTAAACAATTGAAGCCTATTTTAGAGCAATTGAAGTCCAAAATTGGCGATTCCGCTAAAATCATTAAAATCGACGTAGATAAAAACAAATCATTATCGGTACAATTTCAAATCAGATCCGTCCCGACATTGATTTTATTTAAAGATGGAAAATCTGTTTGGCGCCAATCGGGGGTAGTTCCCGCCAATACCTTAGAAGGCATCATCAAGCAGTATGTGTAATCATTGACGCCAAGAGTCAATTGGCTTTATCCTATTTTCTTGACTTAAAATAGGTTGATTCTTAGGTTAATAAAAATTCTTTAAAAAACTAAAGGACGGCGTAAACCCGTTACCTACTATTACCTATTTTGGGGACGGCGTAAACCCGTTACCTACTAATACCTATTTGGGGAACGGGGTAAACCCGTCCCCTACTATTACCTATTTTTGGGACGGGGTAAACCCGTTACCTACTAATACCTATTTGGGGAACGGGGTAAACCAGATACCTACTAATACCTATTTTTGGGACGGGGTAAACCCGTCCCCTACTATTACCTATTTTTGGGACGGGGTAAATCCGTTACCTACTATTACCTATTTTTGGGACGGGGTAAACCCGTCCCCTACTATTACCTATTTTTGGGACGGGGTAAACCCGTCCCCTACTATTACCTATTTTTTTACCGGCTCAAAGCCAATCGAAACCGAATTCACACAATAACGTAAACCGGTCGCCGTGGGACCATCGTCAAAAACGTGACCCAAATGTCCCCCACATTTTCCACAGGTAATCTCCACTCGGCGCATGCCCAACGTATTATCTACAGTTTCTTTAATCACACCTGCTTTTAATTCTTTGTCGAAGGAAGGCCAACCGCAATGCGAATCGAACTTGGAATTTGAACTAAAAAGTGGAGCGCCACAACCTTTACATGTGTACACCCCTTTTTCATTATGCATTAAAAACTTACCCGTATAAGGGCTTTCAGTTCCTTTTTGACGTAAAATATAATACTCTTCTTCACTTAATTTAGCTTTCCAATCAGCTTCTGTTTTAGGCAAATTTTCCATTTTATTCGTTTCCATTTTTTTTTGTCCACAAGCCTGAAAGCTTATGAATACCAGCACAAATAATATATTTGACAAAATAGTTTTCATCTTTATTTTTGTTTGAGTCTTAAACGCAAATATAACCGAAATTGTTTCCAAAATGAATACCCTTGGGCCTAATCTATCCTTTTTTCATTTCTCTCTCAACCCATTAATCTGCTCTCCTCGGATCTACTCGCCAGCCTAATTTCCTCAAAGCCTGCACCCGTAAACTACGGTGTTCAAACTCTTCCATGACCACACCTTTCATCCAATAAACCCCGCCTCCACGGAAAGAATACTGTTTTAAGTCAGAAGGAAAATGTAAGGTGTCAAAAAACTCGCCCCGAACATCCACAAAATAACCAAAATACATACGCTCCCCCGCCTTCGTGCGAGTCGGCTTAAGCGTCACTAAATACCCCAATATATCCCCACGTTCATAACATAAATCAGCATTCAATAATGTTTCAGGGAGTTCGTCCACCAAGTCAAAGGGAGAACAGAGCGGAAATCCCAAAATCTCCCACTGGTCAAATGCATCCTCAATCTCATCGTGCACCAACTCCGGCAATATCCCTAAATCAGAAGAATCATCCGCAAACATCTCCATGGAAACCACCTGAGACACCTTTCCCTGAAAACGAGCATGAGCTTCCCATAGCAAAGGTTTCTTGCCGACACCCAAATTTCTAAAAGCCCCCACTCGGATCAATAAAATCGCCTGTTCCAAACCTAATGAAACTCGGTGAACAAAATCATCCCAAGATCGAAATGGCCCTAATTGACCCCTAGAGGCAATTAAATCCTGAATGACACGCTTCTCAAGGCCTTTGACATGTACCCAACCTAAGCTAATCACAGAACCCCGAATACTGGTCAAATACCCACTCTCATTAATCTCGGGCGCCTCCACCTGCGCGCCACAGCGCCTAGCCTCATGTACATAAAATTCGGTCCGGTAAAATCCCCCAAAATTATTGATCACCGCCACCATAAATTCCAAGGGATAATAAGTCTTCAGATACAGACTTTGGTAACTCTCCACGGCAAATGAAGCCGAATGTGCCTTGGAAAAACTATATCCGGAAAAACTTTCCATCTGCCTCCACACTTCGCTGGCGACGGCCAACTCATACCCTTTGTCCGCACAATTCACGAAAAAAGCCTCCCGTATTCGATCGAATTCAGCCCGAGAACGGTACTTGCCCGACATCCCTCGCCTCAGCACATCCGCCTCCGCCAAACTTAAACCCGCAAAATAATGCGCCACCTTAATCACATCCTCTTGGTATACCATCACCCCATACGTTTCTTTCATTAATTCCCCCATCAAAGGATGGACAGGTTCATAGGAATCCGGCGCATGAAAACGCTCAATATAGGCCTTCATCATCCCTGAAGAAGCCACACCCGGACGAATAATCGACGAGGCCGCCACCAGCGTCAAATAATCCTGACACCTTAATTTTTTCAGAAGTTGGCGCATCGCAGGCGACTCAATATAAAAACAACCCATGGTTTCGTGGCGCATCAACTGCCTCCTGACTTGTTCATCGCGCATAAAATCCTGCACGCGGTGAATGTCCACATCTTGGCCTCGATTAGCCCGAATGATATCCACCGATTCTTTAATGTGCCCTAAGCCTCTTTGAGACAATATATCAAACTTCGCAAAACCAATCTCCTCCGCCACATGCATATCAAATTGGCAAATAGGAAAGCCTTTTGGCATAGGCTCCAAGGCAGTATAATGAGCCAAGGGATGCTCCGAAATCAAAATTCCCCCCGCATGAATGCTCAAATAATTAGGAAAATCAAGCAACAAACTTCCATACTTAACAATCAAACGCTGAACTTCCGAACCCACCTCGCGCATCGCAGCCGCCGGATCAAGCCAAGCATCCACCTCCGCTTTGGGTAAACCAAAAACCTTCGCCAATTCTCGGTAAATCGATTTATCCCGAAAAGTTACATAGGTCGCCAACAAACACACATATTTAGCCCCATAGCGCTTAAAAATATAATCAATAATATCATCCCGCTCATCCCACGAAAAATCAATGTCAAAATCAGGAGGACTAGTCCGATGTGGATTAATAAATCGCTCAAAATATAAATCCAAATCCACCGGATCCACATCCGTAATCCCCAAACAATAAGCCACAATTGAATTAGCCCCCGAACCCCGGCCCAC
>JABMMK010000377.1 GCA_013205605.1 Cytophagales bacterium
ATTTATCGACTATAAGTTTATTAAAATTCTTTAAAAGCGCTTTTATAATCAGTATAGTTATTAAAATTCATATTATTGTACCATTTAATAGGTAATTTGATAAACATATTTGAAATAGACATAGATTATTAACCTAAAACGCCTAACACTATGAAAACAAAATTGAATTTCTCGGTACTTTTAATTAAATCTCGTCGCAGTAAGCGATTGACCCAACGCGAAGTGGCTCAGGCCGTCGGGGTAAGCCAAAGCGCTTACAATTATTGGGAGTCTGGTAAACATTACCCAAACGTTCAAAAGATTTTTTCTTTAACTCGAGTCTTGAGTATACCGATTGAAGAAATGATTGGCGGTTGATCATTAAATCCTTGGACTTAATCACCAAGGATTTTTTATTCGTGGACTTAATATGATTACCTTTGAATGATGATCATTTATCTAAAGAATTTAACGAGTTTTATTTTCGTTGTTGGATTGCTCCTAGGTTGTGGCAGTGCTGAGAAATCGGTACAAAAAAATACATATTTTGCATGGTCGGCTTTCTTAAAGCAGCAAATTAATGGGTTTGCCCAATCAAATCAAAGGGTTCACAAGACGGTGGTCATGGACGGGAAAAAGGAGGTTAAAATTGTTTCAAATGTAGATTGGGAAAAGGAATTTGCCTTATACCTTGAAGCGGATCTTAATAAGCCAGCGTATGAAAAGAGTTATGATAACCTTTCTGAGCCTGGATTTTATTGGTATTCCTTGAAAAAAGACGAAAATTTACCAGTCAAAAAGATGATCATTCATTTAGATGCTAATGAACGCCCAACCAAAATGGAAATAGAGATTTCTCAAAAAAACTTTTTATTTGAAACGCGGAAAAAGCTGTTTATGAATTTTTCACAGGGACGGATTCAAACGTATTATATTGAAGGAATGCAGCAGTTTTTTTTAGCAGAACCCACCAGCTATAAAATATTAGGGGTGTTAATCGCCAAATAATCCACTCGATAAATATCGATCTCCTCGGTCACAGATTATACATACAATTAGGCCTTCTTCTAATTCATTGGCCAGTCGGATGCTAGCTGATACGCCCCCGCCACTACTCATTCCTCCAAAAACACCTTCTACTTTCGCAAGTTTTCGAGTCATTTCGGTGGCCTCAGATTCGGATACATCCATAATTCGGTCTACGCGTGAAGGCTCATAGATTTTAGGGCGGTATTCAATGGGCCAACGCCTGATTCCGGGTATTTTAGACCCTTCGGTCGGTTGGCAACCCACGATTTGAATGGCCGAATTTTGCTCTTTTAAATACATGGAAGTCCCCATAATGGTTCCAGTAGTTCCCATGGAGCTAACAAAATGGGTAATTTTCCCCTGTGTATCTCGGTAAATTTCAGGTCCTGTGGTTCTATAATGGGCTAAATAATTATCCGGGTTTTCAAATTGATTCAACAAAATGTATTCGCCAGATTTCGATTTTTCTACGGCATAATCGCGCGCTGCTTCTATGGTTTCAGTTAGCGTTACCCGCGCCCCAAAGGCCTCCATCGTCAGAATGCGTTCTTTGGTCGAATTGGACGGCATAGCTAATTCAATTTCGATTCCATATAATCGCGCAATCATGGCCAATGCGATGCCTGTATTCCCTGAAGTTGCCTCAATTAATTTAGTCCCCGCCTTGATTTCTCCTCGCTCTAATGCTCCCTGAATCATGCTTTTTGCCGCACGATCTTTGACAGATCCTCCTGGATTATCCCCCTCTAATTTCCCAAAAATTTTAACTTTGGGATTATCATGCAAACGAGTAAGTTCCACTAATGGGGTATTGCCAACCAAATCTAACAAGTTGCTCATTTTAACCTTTGATTAATTTTGAATTGGCCTGGTGGTAAATTTTTGTTTGTTCGGAAACACTATGTGTTAGCCAAACATTTCCACCTATAATTGATTCTTTCCCCACAACAGTTTCACCTCCCAAAATGGTAGCGCCAGAATAGATAACCACTCCATCTTCGATGGTGGGATGTCTTTTTGTCGAGGCCATTTTCTTGTCGACGGAAAGCGCACCTAATGTTACCCCTTGATAAATTTTCACTCGTTCACCGATCGTACATGTCTCGCCTATCACAATCCCAGTCCCATGATCCATGAAAAAATATCGACCGATTTTTGCCCCCGGATGAATATCGATACCCGTTTTTGAATGGGCATATTCGGTTAAAATTCGAGGGATCAACGGAATAGATAGTTGGTGTAATCCATGGGCCAACCGATAAAAAGCCATGGCATAAAATCCTGGGTAGGTTCTAATT
Organism: Cytophagales bacterium; assembly: GCA_013205605.1. Taxonomy (GTDB): domain Bacteria; phylum Bacteroidota; class Bacteroidia; order Cytophagales; family Spirosomataceae; genus Aquirufa. The sequence continues at coordinate 2,307 of JABMMK010000377.1, forward strand.
ACTTCATAATCTGTGCTGGCAGCGGGGTCGCCTTGTACCATGGCCTCCACATCGGTCAATAGTAATTCGTGGATTTCTGGAATTTGATTAAAGTATGCTTGGGCCAATTTTTCAGGTGATTCCTTCAGCTCATTTTTCATAGTATGTAAAATGCTTTCTAATCCAGTTTCTAAACTTTCAAATACAGCCTTTAACTCTGCTTTTGTTTTGAAATGTATTTTGGACTGCTCAGGAAATAGCGTTAGGACAATTTTGGTAAATAGCTTTTTGATTTCGGATGTAGCCGGAAATGCGCGTGTATGAACGTGCTTCTCCAAGATGTTTGCGATAAAAGATTCAGGCAGCATAGAATTAAATATTAAAATTAAATTTAGCTAGATCATGGGCTAAAACCGAATTTACTTGCAAATTTGTGTCTAACGTATGAATTTCTAACCGGTTAATCTGCGCGTCATCTCGTTGCGTTAAACCATGCAGATAGGCCTTATCATAGTAGTTTAGCGTTATGGCCGCCACTTCACTAAAATCATTTATTTCTAAGCATTCCACGGCCCTTTGAAAATGCTGTCCGCCCAAACGCTTCTTGATCTTTTCCAAAGCAATTAATAAATCAGCTTTGGGATATTGTGCGTACACTTGAACCAAATGTGGAAGTCGATATTTGGCGTCTATATCTAAAAATAAACAAGGGGATTCACGCAAACGCTCATAAAACGATTCCGCCATAAATACTTTGCCTATATGCCTACTTTCATCTTCCACCCAAATCGGCTTTTTAAAATCCATTTGACTTAATTCATGAAACAAAAGGTTTTCAAAGTGCTCACTACTGGGTTGCTCCTCTAAACCTAAATGACCAAAGGCCGAACCCCGATGATGTGCGAGGCCTTCCAAATCAATGACTTGAACACCCCTTTTCTTCATCTCAATCAAGATTTCCGTTTTGCCGCTGCCTGTTTTTCCGCCTAAAACAAGCAATGGGATCTTCTTTTCTAATTCAGCTAAAACAGTATTTCGGTAGGCTTTATATCCGCCAACTAACACCTTAACTTCTAATCCGGCCGTTTCAAAAAGCCAGGCCATACTGCCTGAACGCATGCCGCCGCGCCAACAATGAACCAAAAGAACCCCGTCTTTGGCTATTTTTTTTACCTGTTTTACCCATTTGGCCAATTGCGGCCCTACGATTTCCAGACCCAATTCGATGGCTTGTTCTTTGCCTTGCTGCTTATAGGTGGTTCCCACTTGCGCGCGTTCGTCATTGGTAAATATGGGAAATGAAATCGCCCTTGGAATATGCGCCCGTTCAAATTCAGCCGGAGACCGAACATCTATGAGCGGATATTGCTTGGCCTCAGCCAAAAACGATATAATATCTAATTTTTCTGGCATGTTTAATCCAAATTGATCGCATACATCTCAAAAAGAAGTGGATCAAATGTGTCTAGTAATTGTTGAATGAAAGCGGGATGCCCCATGTAATAAGTTAAAAAATTCTCATGCCTTTCCTGCCATTGACCTTCCGGAAATAAGGAAGTTTTTAATTGGTTTAATTGACGAATCGATGCTTCATGATTCCTTTCTTCCGCTCTTTTTAACTTTTTACCCAGACGCACAAGGCCATTTTCTAGCCGCTTGAACTCTGCTTTTACGCTAGCCTCTAAGGTCGAATCTACTAATTTCGCTCGGTTCGCTAACTCGTTAAAAATCGGGATTAACAAGTTTAATTCAGATTGACAATTTAGCACATGCACACTTTGACTTGCTACAAATTTTCGTCTTAATTCGAAATCATCTAAAAACAAATCCGATAGCCCAATGCCTAATTTGTTTATTTTTTGTTGGTGTTTTTCACCTAAGATTATGGCAAAATTCCGAGGCAATACAATCGGGTATGGCACTTGGTGTAAGTCAAAAATGCCTTTTAATTGGAGCCAATAGCCAACTTCTGCCGGACCACCAATATAGGCCAAATTTGGCAGAATCATTTCTTGGTATAAGGGCCTTAAAACGACGTTAGGGCTAAACCTTTCTGGAAATTCCGCCACTTCTTCTTGTAATTCTTTTGCAGAAAAAGTAGTGGCCGTGTTTAATACGTGATAAATTTCTCCCCTTTTTTCAATGCGCTCACGGACCCCGTCCATTAAGTAAAACAAATTAATTTCTCTGGCATTAATCTGAGTTTTATACCCCATTTCGATTAATGATTTGCTTGCATTTTCTACAGGTGCGAGATGTGAATGATTAAAAAGATCCGCCAAAATAATTGGCGTAAAAATGGATTTTAACCTTACATCATCCGCATCAAGGCAGATTAAACCTTGTTCTCCAAACAATTCATGCATGTACATTCGCACCGCTTGGCTTAGATTCTTTGCTTGAGAATAGGCGTCCTGAAAGGCTGGTATTGTATTAGGAATCTCTTTTAAAAATGGCTCAAATTCCGATAAAGAAAATCTGCCGACAGCCCCTTTTTGTGCTGTTGCAATTTCGAATTTTTTACCTAACCAGTAAAAGTGATTTATTTCATCCCAATCATGATCTTCTGTAGCCATCCAATAGACCGGAATGAAATTGGCCTTCGGATATTTTGCTTTTAATTTTTTGGCAAGGTTGATCGTTGACACGATTTTATAAATCACATAAAGCGGCCCCGTAAAAATATTTAATTGGTGCCCAGTGGTAACCGTATAGGTATTTTCATTCAATATAGAATCAATCTCCACTTCTTGGGCTATCTCATCATATTGCCCCTTAATCACCTCTTGTAAAATGACTCTGTTTGATGAACTAAATGAATTTTTTCCAAGTATTTGTTGTTCAAAACTTTCTAATTGAGGGCTATTTCCATAAAATTTAGCTAATGCAGGAAACTCCGCCAAGTAATCAATTAGCAGTTTTGAGAAGGATTGTAGACTTTCTATTGGGTAACTTTTAACTTGCATGGATCAATGAATATCTTGGGTAGAATTTTTAATGCCAATTTTTTTTCCAAAAATATCTTACGAAATTAAATATATTTAACCGATTTTTGTGGCTCGAACTCCTAGTAATGAAATTTTTAATTATTCTTTTTGTCTTTTGTATGTCATTTGTTGGCCTAGCCCAGCAAACACCCCAGTTTGGCTTATACATGATGAACAGATATCTTTATAATCCTGCCTTCACGGGATACGAGGATTATTGGGATATAAAAACGGGGTATCGCCAACAATGGACCGGTTTCAACACCAATATGTCGAGTTTTTATGCCACAGCTAATATGGCATTTGATAAAACGGATCGGACCTCTTCAGGCAAAACGCCGTTTATGTCAAAAACGATCAGGAGGACATTTACGCCAACAAGAATTCGGAAAAAAACATACAGAGCTAATTTTCATCAAGGATTAGGCTTTCAAGCAATGACCGATAATTTTGGCCCCTTGTCAAGTATTTCATTAGGTGCTTCTTACGGGTACCACTTATCATTAGGTGGGGAGGAAAAATTGGCGGTTGGCGCTACGGTCGGCGTATACCAACGAAGCCTCAGCATAGGTGGTTTTTTGGTAAAAGATGAAGGAGATCCTTACATGACTCAGTCAAAATTGAATGGAATCCAACCCCTAGTCAATGTAGGAATCCTATATTACAACCGTAAATTTCACATAGGTTTGTCGGCCAATCAAATTGTGATGGATAATTATAGTCTCACCAGGACTAACATAGCTGAAAATGATACAGTTCGAATACTGTGGCTAGGCCAAACAAATCCTAATATCTTTTTCCAATTTGGAAGAGAAATAAAAGTAGGGCGCTATTGGACTTTTTCTCCGTCAATCTTGGCTAAATACATGAAAAATGCCGTGTTTGGTGTGGAAGGAAATTTCAAAGTAAACTTTGACGATTTGGTTTGGATGGGTGCTTCATACAGGCACAATGAAGCCATAGGAGCCATGTTTGGGGTGCATTTAAATCAAAGTCTGAATATGACTTATTTGTACGAAAATCATAGTTTAGGCTTGGCTCGGACTTCTTTAGGCTCTCATGAAATAATGATTGCCATTAAAATGAAGAATAAAGTATACTCCACGAATCCAAGGTGGTAACTATTTCGAATTAGGCAAATATTTTTTATACGCGTCCAACGGGATAGGGCTATTCATTTCTTCAGGATTCGTCGACGGTTTCTCCCATGTTAAATATCCTTTAACCCAGGCAAAAGCTAATCCTAGCGCAAGTATTCCAACAAAAATAAACATTTCCAACAAGGCAAAGATTGGCCAATTCGAATCAGCTAACGCTAATTGCTTATTGCCAAAAACCACAGCCCAAGGAAATAGAAATATTAATTCCACTTCAAATAAAACAAATAAGAGCGCGATCACGTAAAACCTAGGGTTGAAGCGGATATTGGCATTTCCCATTGGCTCTTCCCCTGATTCATAAGTGCTTAATTTTTCCGCATTTGGCCTGAATGGTCTTAATGAACGAGATATAAATAATATCAAGGCAGTAGATAAAATGCCTGCTGCCAAAAAAGCGATTACATATGCAAATTGCTCGATCATTTTTTGAATTTCAAATAGCCTTTGATGATGGTATAGGTCGTGATTCCTAAAAAAAACAAGATGATGTATTGTACATAATTTATAATCCATGGAAAATGCTGTCCCATGTAATAACCTCCGGCAACTAAAATACCGACCCACATCGCCGCGCCAAAAACATTTAAAAATAAAAAGCTATACCAAGACATTTTGCTTATTCCAGCGAGTATAGGCGTAAATGTTCGCACAACGGGTAAAAATCGGCTGAGCACCAAAGCTCCAAAACCGTATTTTTCAAAAAAATCTCTCGTGGATTCTAAATGCTTTTTCTTGAAAAAGAAGCTATCAGGCTTCCCTTGTAGCGAGTTTCCGAAAAATCGACCCAGTAAATAACCACATAAAGAGCCGATGACTGCTGCAAGAAATATGCTGAGCATGATTGTCGACAAAGGTTCTTTTAAAACACCTGTCCCGCCGAAAACACCTGTTAGAAAGAGTAAATAATCACCGGGCAGGAAAAAGGCAAAGAATAGACCATTCTCAGCAAATACAATTAAGGTAATGACTAATAAGCCCGAACGGATAATGGTTTCCGAATCGGTCAACTGATGCCATAAAAGATTTATTTCATCCATAAATAGGCGGGAGATTCCTTAAATTAATCGTGTAGTATTACGCTTTAGTCTCAATCTATTAATTTTTCAAAGTATAAATATCCATTTAATTTTCGAAATTTCTGTACATTTAAGGAATGAAAAATATAGTGCTTACTTTTCTTTTTGTTTTATTTATTTTAGGCGGTCTTCTGCCTAAAGTAGGATTGGATCAATCATTTAAAGCAAACGAACTAGTAAAACATTTCCAAGAACATAAGAAGATAGAAAAATCAAACTTCAATTTTGTTGATTTTCTTTGGTTGCATTATGCAGCAGATTCAAAACATAGTAAAACAAGTAAGCATCCAAGTCTTCCTTCCATCGATTTTAATGGGATTATAGGCTATGTTATTCCTGGTTTATACTTTTTGTGTATTTGGCCTATTTTGATTTTGATGTCACGTAGGAAAGATCTTCAAGAAATAAATCTGTATCATTTTTCCTTATCCCGCGTTTTGATCGCGCCTCCTATGGCTTAAAAATTGCAGATGCATTTTTTAAGTAAATATTAAGACCTATGATCAATTCAATAATCTCATTTAGTATCCGCAATAAATTAGTTGTGGGAATTTTCGTGATCGGCTTAATTGCTTGGGGAAGTTATTCTTTAAGCCAATTGCCCATCGACGCCTTGCCCGATATTACATCGAATCAAGTACAAGTAATTACTCAGTCCCCAGCTTTAGCGGCGGCGGAAGTCGAGAAATTTGTAACCTATCCCCTAGAAATTTCATTAAGAACGATTCCCAATGTGCGCGATATTCGTTCAATTTCGCGGATGGGGCTTTCCATTATTACGGTCGTCTTTGAAGACGAGGTGGCGACGGAAGTGGCGCGCCAACAAGTTTCCGAGAAGTTGAAGGGCGCCGAGCCCTACCTATTAAAGGGCGCTGGAGTACCTGAAATGGCACCTATTACCACTGGCCTCGGAGAATTTTATCAATATACCTTGGAAGTTGACCCCGCTTTTGAAAATCAATATTCATTAGCTGATTTAAGAACATA
>JABMMK010000378.1 GCA_013205605.1 Cytophagales bacterium
AGTTAATCCCATGACCAACTGGCAAGATTGAATACCTTCTTGATGAATGTATTTATAGATAGTCCGATGGTTTGACGTTTCCAAAGCCCCCATGTTGACGGTGATTACGTTATCCTTCTCCAATTTCACATTCGGATAAGTTGCGTGGGCGGGACATGACAAAATATAAAATAAAGCCGGATCATTAGCTGATTTCGAACTAAATGAAACATTTTCAGTTCCTTTTCCTAAGTAAACGGCGCTTAATTTCCCTATCTCAAATTCCACTCCATCAGCTGTGACTTTACCTTCACCACCTACATTGATGATTCCCATTTCCCTTCTCTCTAAAAAGAAGTTGGCTTTCAGTTTATCAGGATTACCCAAAGTAAGAATTTTATTTTTTGGCATGGCCCCACCTATAATCATTCGATCATAAATGGAATAGGTTAGTTCAATTTGATCTTCCGAAAAAATATTTTCTATCAAAAAATTATCTCTAATTTGTTGGGTTGTGAAGGTTGATACCTCATTTCTACTCGACTCAAATCTAAATTGCATACCTATTAATTTTAATTTACAAAGCGATTATTAACCACTTTCTACTCAATTTCACTGTATCTTTGAACCATTATTTGCATGGAATGATTCCCGAAACCTCAAATTTTTATCTTGAATTGGATGCGCATCTTAGCCCATTAGGGTTTCAAAGAGAAACGCATATGCAAGATAGTTTTCCCATTTGGAAATCGAAAGAAAATTCAATCATCATTCAAGGGATTCGTTTAGCTGAATTTAAATGTATGGATTCAGGGAAATTAACAGGGTTCCAACAAGAAATTGTGAATCTTCGGGTGGATGGTTTTTCAGCCTTTCGAATTTGGGAAGATGTTTGGAATCAAAAAAAGAATTGGATTTTAAATTTTTTGACATTTCGAATCAATAAACCCATATCTATTTTTGCCCGAGACACTAAAGTGGTGATATTAGAGGAAAATGACGCTCAAAAATTTGCAGATAAAAATCATTTATTGGGCTTTTTAAAAGGCAAAACATATTTGGCTTGTGTTGTTCCGCCCCACCGGCAATTTCGGAATATTCAATCTGAATTTGACGTAGATGGGAATCCACTGATTGCAATAGCCGTTTTTGGTAAAGACCGGGTTTTTAAATCTGAGGATGGCAATTCTCAAATTTCGGCTGAGTTGATTCAAATATGCACGGATTCATCCGTAAGGCTTGTCGGTGGACTTACAAAATTGATTTCGTTTTATGCCAACATGCATCAGGTAGATAATGTAATGACCTATTCGGATTTGGAATGGAGTGGTGGAATGGCTTTTCAAAAAATTGGTTTTACAAACGAACTCATGACCGTTCCTTTGTATTTTAATGTAGTAGAAAATGGAAAAAGGGTGCTTGCGAAAGACTTCAAATCATCTGACGCCTGCAATTCAGGAAACATTAAATCTAGGCTCTTGATTCATGAAAAAAAATAAGCCAATCATCGTTGTTTTGGGTCCCACGGCTTCTGGAAAAACGGAGTTGGCCGTGGCTTTGGCACGATTGATTCAAGGAGAAATAGTTTCAGCGGATTCTAGGCAAATTTATCGAGGACTTACGATAGGTACGGGAAAAGATTTAGATGTATATCAAAATGGGGGAGCGACGGTCAAGCATCATTTGATTGATATTCTTGATGTAGGTGAACCCTATTCTGTAGCCCATTTCCAATTTAACGCAATAAATGCGATTGAAAAAATTGAGCAAAATGAGAAGCAAGTAATTGTTTGTGGCGGTACTGGACTTTATTTAGATGCTCTCTTGCAAGATTATGAATTTTCACGCATCACAGATTTTTCAGTTGTGTCTCTTAAATTAAATCGTGAATTTGTCGTTTTCGGTCTAAATCCAATTTCTGAAATTCGTAGGATGAGATGTGCGCTAAGGTTGACGGACCGATTAAACAAGGGCTTGGTCGAAGAAGTAGAACAATTGATTGCTGATGGAATTAATCCCAATGATTTAATTAGGTTAGGTTTAGAATATAAATGGTTAGTACATTTAGTTCAAGGTGTTATTAGCAAAGATGAATTTGAACAAGGTTTAACCATTGCGATTCAGCAATTTTCTAAACGCCAAATGACATTTTTTCGAAAAATGGAGCGCTCAGGCATTCCTATTCATTGGATTCCTGATGAACTTTCCTTGGAAAGCAAGTTGGCCTTCATCCAATCACGATTTTAATTTCAACAATTTTATTGCTTTAGGGTTGCATAAAAAGTATTTTTTGATTTAATTTGCATCCTGATTAAGGAATAGAGAGTTGTCAGAGTGGTCGATCGAGGCAGTCTTGAAAACTGTTGGCTGTTACAGGCCCGGGGGTTCGAATCCCTCACTCTCTACGTTAAGGGCTTGCATTTTTGCAGGCCCTTTTTTGTTTTATACATTTATTATTGCTTTTTTTTACATCGCCGATTTTTAAAAAGCTTTTAATGTCGATGAAATAATTTCAATCATTTTTGGTTAAATTTCGAATATGAAATTATACTTGATTCCCACTCCCATAGGCAATTTGGAAGATATGACTTTGCGGTCTATTCGAGTTTTAAAAGAGGTGGATGTTATTTTTGCTGAGGATACGCGGACTTCGGGCCAGCTCCTTAAACATTTAGATATTTCCAAACCTCTTTTTGCACATCATGCGCATAATGAACACGTGGGAGTAGCTGGAGTCATTAAGTTATTGAAAGAAGGTAAGTTGGTGGGTTTAATTTCAGATGCCGGCACTCCAGGAATTTCAGATCCTGGTTTTTTATTAGTCAAAACATGCATAGAACAGGGAATTGAGGTAGAAACCTTACCAGGTGCTACGGCGCTTATTCCCGCTTTAGTGAACTCAGGATTTCCGCTAGATCGATTTGTTTTTGAGGGGTTTTTGCCACATAAAAAAGGCCGACAAACCCGTTGGAAAGCCATAGCAGAAGAAGAAAGGACAACGGTTTTATATGAGTCTCCACATCGTTTGCATAAAGCTTTAGAGCAAATTATTGAGTTCATAGGGCCCGATAGGCCAATTATGGTGGCGCGCGAATTAAGTAAAATGCATGAGCAAATGGTTCGTGGAAGCGCTGCTGAAGTTTTATTATATTTTGATCAAAACCCAGATAAAATTAGAGGGGAAATAGTCATTGTCATTGCCGGAAAATAATGAGGAAATTTTATTTATATCTTTTTCTGTTTTTACCATTTATCGGGAGAGCTGTTATTCCCACACTTAGCCCACGCGCGCAGGTCTCTTTGGTCACGTTTGCCCCAGGAAAAGAGTTGCATGCGGCTTTTGGTCATGCCGTAATTTGGGTGAGCGATCCTGATTCGGGGATTGATCGAGCGTATAGTTATGGAACTTTTGATTTCAATACCGATAATTTTTACTTGAAATTTTTAAGAGGGACTTTGCCTTATTCGATTTCATTTAATTCCATGAATGATTTAGTATACTATTATTCTGAAATTGAAAAAAGAGGCATCCAAATTCAAAATTTAAAATTGACGGACTCACAGAAAATGCAGGTTTTCTCCTCACTAGAAATCAATTTACTGCCTGAAAATAAAAACTACCAATACAAATTCTTTTACGATAATTGTTCCTCAAGGCTTCGAGATATACTTGAAAATGCAGCTCCGGGCGCGTTTAAATGGAAGAATTACCACAGTTTGGAAGGTAAATCATACAGGGATTGGATGAACGACTATTTGAAAACTAATTCCTGGGTAACCTTTGGGATGAATTTAGCATTAGGGGTTCCTTCTAATCATGTTGCCAATGCGTCTGAGTCATGTTATTTACCTGATAATCTAAATCTATCGGTCCAACAAGCTGAGTTGAATGGTAAAAAATTAGCGGACTCACCTTTTGATGTTTATACGTCTAAACCTTTGGGACCAGATAGTTTTGATTGGTTAGGCCCCATTCCTTTGTTGGCACTCATCAATTTGTTGATCATATTCATTTCCTTCAAAAAGCGAAAAACTGAAATCTATATTTTTGACGTCATACTTTTTTCGATATTAGGTATTCTAGCTTGGTTTATTTTCTTTTTGGCGGTCGGCACCGATCACGAAGTAATGGCATATAACCCTAGTTCCTTGCTGTTATTTCCTTTGAATTTTCCTGCGGTTATTTGGTTTGCGAGAAAAAATAGATCAGAGTGGTGGACAAACTATTGCCGAATTGCTTTTATCTTAACCTTGATTGGGGTTATTTGGACCCTATTTTACTTTCCATGGATTGCTTTGGTAGGTTTGATGCCATTGATTCGATTATTTTTCTTATCTCATTTTATTAAATATTCCCATGATTGAATTAAGGAGTGATACGTTTACTTTACCTACTAAAGGAATGCGCGATGCGATGTTTTCGGCACCTTTGGGGGATGATGTTTTTGGTGAGGATCCGACGGTAAATAATTTGCAAATTAAAGTAGCTGAATTGTTTGGAATGGAAAATGCATTATTCTGTCCTTCTGGAACGATGACGAATCAGATTGCTATTTCGGCACATGTGTCTAAAGGCCAAGAGGTTATCTGCGATGAGTTGTCGCATATCTATTTATACGAAGGCGGAGGAATTATGGCAAATGCGGGTGCCTCGGTTAAATTATTAAAGGGTGATTTGGGCCGATTGACTAAAGATCAAATTGCGAATGCTATTTCGCCAGATGATATTCATGCCTGTGAAAGTAAATTGGTTAGTTTAGAGAATACGGTCAATAAAGGAGGTGGGAGTATTTATACGTCTGAAGCACTTCAAGAAATAGCTGATTTTTGTAAAAATGATTCGATTCCATTGCACTTGGATGGCGCTCGTATTTTTAATGCTATGGCCGCGAGTGGCCAAAATCCTAAGCAATTTGGTCAGTGGTTTGATTCTATTTCAGTGTGTTTGTCAAAAGGCTTGGGTGCGCCCATAGGCTCTGTTTTGTTGGGTTCTCATGATTTTATCAAAAAAGCACGCAGAATAAGAAAGAGGTTTGGAGGTGGTTGGCGCCAAGCAGGGATGTTGGCCGCTGCGGGAATGTATGCATTGGATTACCAGGTTGATAGATTAAAGGAAGATCATGCACGCGCCAAGCAAATAGGATTAGCCTGTGAAAATTTAGCTTGGGTTTCAGAAGTAATGCCGGTGACTACAAATATTGTTATTATTAAATTAAAGGACGATTTGAAGGCAATTGCTAAAGTGACTGAATTAGATTCCTTAGGCATTAAATGTGCGCCTTTTGGTCCTCAATATATTCGATTTGTTACGCATTTAAATTTTGATGATGAGGCCTTGTCTCAATTTATTAAAATCATAAAACACTAAAATAATGATGCAGCGAAAAGCATTTAAAATGTTTTTATTGCCCGGTTTTGAGGCGGAATATAAAAAACGTCATGATGAAATTTGGCCTGAATTGAGTGAGCTTTTAAAGGAGGTGGGTATTCAAAACTATTCAATTTTTTTGGATGAAGAAACGCTTACCTTGTTTGCGTATCTGGAAGCTAAAGATTTACGTTTGTTGGACGGATTGCCTGCTAGGTCTATCATGCAAAAATGGTGGGCCTTTATGGGTGACATTATGAAGGCAAATCCTGACAATTCTCCCGTCTCAGTAAATTTGCCTGCTGTTTTTCATCTTCCATAAAATGAGAAAATACATTTTATTTTTATTGGTAACTTTTAGTTTTACGAGTTGGTCTAAACCCAAGTCCCAAGCTAAAGACATTTTACAAAAATTACATGTAGCCAAAGCCTATTTCCAACAAAAATGGCCTGATGTCATGGCGCCTATTCCACGCCCTGACCGTATTCGACCTTCTAATATTTGGACACGTGCGGTTTATTATGAAGGGCTGATGGATTTATATAAGATCGATCCCAAAGCGGCAGACCTAAAATATATGTTGGACTGGGCAAATTTTCACCAATGGAATCTGCGGGATGGGATTAAAACGCGTAATGCTGACAATCAAGCTTGTGGACAGATTTACCTCGACTTATTCGATTTTCAAGCAGACTCTTTGCGAATTTTACCCATCAAGGCGAATGTTGACCTAATGGTTAATTCCGCCAAAGTGGATGATTGGTCCTGGGTGGATTGTTTGCAAATGAGTATGCCCGTTTTTACACGATTGGGTGTTCGATTTACCGACAAGCGATATTTTGAAAAAATGTATGATTTGTATGCATTTACGAAAAACAAACATGGTGGATCTGGGCTGTATGATAAAAATACAGGCTTATGGTGGCGCGACAAAGGTTTTGTACCACCTTATAAAGAACCCAATGGAGAAAATTGTTATTGGTCCCGTGGAAATGGATGGGTATTTGCGGCCTTGGTGAGAACCTTGGAATTGATGCCTAAAAATGCACCTCATCGGGCTGAATATGAACAAGATTTTATTGCCCAAGCTAATGCACTTTTGCCTTTGCAGCGGAAAGATGGCTTTTGGAATGTAAGTTTAAAGGATCCAACTCACTTTGGTGGTCCCGAATCGACAGGAACTTCTTTATTTGTGTATGGAATGTCGTGGGGGGTACGAAATAAATTATTGCCAAAGAAGAAGTTTGATCAAGCTATTTTAACTGGTTGGGATGCTTTATCTACTTGTGTCCATCCCAATGGTTTTTTGGGCTATGTCCAAGGTACGGGAAAGGAACCCAAAGATTCTCAGCCTGTGTCATATAGCCATGTGCCCGACTTTGAAGATTTTGGGACGGGTTGTTTTTTATTAGCCGGTGTGGAAATGATTAAATATTTGAAATAATAAACTATCGCATTATGAAGTCTTTATTCAGTTTGAAAGTATTCCTCTTTGTCTGTATTTCTTTTTTCTCGTTGGGCCAAAAACCCAATGTTATCCTCATTTACGTAGATGATTTAGGGTTTGGTGATCTAGGTTGCTATGGATCAAAAACCATTAAAACGCCTAACATAGACTTATTGGCTAAAAAAGGTCTGCTATTTACGCAGGCGCATACAACCTCAGCTACTTGTACTCCTTCTCGATATTCTTTACTGAAGGGAGAATATGCTTTTCGTAGAAAAGATACGGGTGTGGCGACTGGGGATGCGTCGGCATTAATTCCCGCGGGCCAACAAACCGTTGCGACTATTTTTGCAAAGGCTGGGTATAATACCGCGGTTATAGGTAAATGGCATTTAGGTTTAGGGCCTGTTGGCGGACCAAATTGGAATGGAAAAATCGAACATGGTCCTTTAGACATTGGTTTTAAAGAAGCCTTTATATTACCTGCCACGGGTGACAGAGTTCCCTGCGTTTACATTGAGAATGACCATGTCCGAAATCTGAATGCTCAAGACCCCATTGAGGTTAATTACTTGAAAAAAATAGGCCAACAACCTACAGGGAAAGAAAATCCAGAGCTATTGAAAATGAAACATTCCCATGGGCATGACAATACGATTGTCAATGGAGTGGGTAGAATAGGTTTTATGGTGGGTGGAAAGCAGGCTTTATGGGATGATGAAGACATGGCTCAAACTTTGGCCAATAAGGCTAAAGCCTACATGGTTCGTAATCAGAAAAATCCTTTCTTTCTGTATTTTGCAACGCATGATATACATGTGCCTAGAATTCCTAATTCAAGGTTTCTGGGAAAAAGCGGTTTTGGAAATAGGGGAGATGCTTTATTGCAATTGGATGATTCAGTGGGCCAATTGATGAAAACATTGGATTCTTTGCATTTAACTTCAAACACATTAGTTATTTTGACCAGCGATAATGGTCCTGTGGTGGATGATGGATATATAGATGGGTCTAAAGAGAATTTAGGATTGCATCAACCAGCAGGTATTTTAAGAGGTGGAAAATATAGTTCATTTGAAGCGGGCACACGCGTACCTTTCATTGTCAAGTGGCCTAAAAAAGTTCCAGTGGGTAAGTCAAATGCCTTGATTTCTCAAATAGATTTTCTAGCGAGTATGAGTCAAATGTTAGATTTGGATTATAATAATAATTCAGCTAAAGATACGAAGGCTAATCTTGGGGCATGGTTGGGGAAGGATAAAATAGGCCGTGAGTATGTTATTGAACAAGCGGGTAATTTGGCTGTTAAAAAAGGCGATTGGAAATATATCAAGAATGGTAAAGGAGCTAAATTTAATGCTTTAGTTAACATAGAACTTGGGAATGATGTGGAAGAGCAACTTTATAATTTGAAGTCAGACCCAAATGAGAAAATCAATTTAGCGGCTGTCCAAAAAGAAAAGTTGGTGGAGTTAAAAGCTCTGTTGGAACTAGAAGTTAATAAATAAAAAATGGCCTAATAAAAGGCCATTTTTTATTTTTTGAAAAGTATAAATTAGTTATTGAAAATACTTTTTTGTTTAGCCATTTTTTCAATTTCAGCAACGCTTCTAGGCGAGCCTGCAGACAAATTTTTGTTTCCCGTTTCGGTGATTAATATGTCATCTTCGATGCGTACGCCAATGTTCCACCATTTCTTGTCACATTTACTTCCTGGAGAAATATAAATACCAGGCTCAACGGTAATGATAACACCGGCTTTCAGTAATTCCTGAGCCCTAGGACCTACATCGTGAACATCCAAACCTAAGTTGTGCGAAGTGCTATGTGGAAAATATATTCTTGCTTCCGATTCATTTGCTGCAATACCTAGTTTTATAAGTCCCTCATATACTACACGCCTAGAAGCTGCATCAACACCGTTAAATGGTACTCCAGCTTTAGATGCTTCAATTCCGGCATCTTGCGCTTTTAAAACGAGTTCATAAATTATTTTTTGCTCCGGACTGAATTTACCATTAGCAGGAATGGTT
Source organism: Cytophagales bacterium (assembly GCA_013205605.1). GTDB lineage: Bacteria > Bacteroidota > Bacteroidia > Cytophagales > Spirosomataceae > Aquirufa. Next base: position 8,829 of record JABMMK010000378.1, read on the forward strand.
CTGGTGACATCGGCTGTATAGCCATGGTATTCAGCAGCACAATCGCTCAGGAGTAAATCTCCATTTTTGATTAATTTTAAATTGGTCGTGTAGTGCAAGACACATGCATTATCAGCAGCTCCATTAATACTTGGGTAGCCAGGATACTCTGATCCATTTTTCTTAAAATTATATTCCATGATCGCTTGCGCCTGGTATTCAGTCATTCCAGGTCTAATGGCTTTCATGACATCATTATGGCCTTCGCAACTAATTTGCGCAGCTTTTAGTATCAATGCGATCTCCTCAGGTTGTTTGATTCCCCTTAAATCACTGATGGCTTTTGAAAATGATCGATTGGCAATGGGCTTATTTAATGCGGTAATTTGATTGTCAATGATTGTAGCCATTCTTGATAATGGGTCCTCAACGGCTTTGTATTTATAAAATATGGCCTCATTTTTATAAGCGGTAAATATTGAATCGATTGAAGATAAATTAATTGTGTTGGTAGTAAATTGATCGTTTGTAAAAACGTTTTCTATTTTGTAACGATTTTTTACCCCTTCCGCGCCTAGAATTTTTCCAGTCCATTGCTCCTTAAATGGATCTCTTTTTTTGACAAAAATAAATTCTGTACCTGTTTTGTCTAGGATGGTAACTGGCTTTTTGAATAAAAGTAAAAGAGCGTCAGATTCTTCCAAACCTGTGAAGTAATAAAAATTTTTGTTTTGCGCATATTGATAATCAACATCATTGTTTCGAACTCGGACTTGAGATGCGAAAAATATACCGACTCCATTCGGAGAAAGTTGCTCTTTAATTGCAGCTCTTCTGCCTGCGTGGAACTCAGGCGTTAAATAGTCATTAGGATATAAGGTGGTTTGTTGGGCAATTAATCCCAACGGAAGTAGAAGTAACCAAAGAATTACTTTTAATCTTGTTTTTTGCATGATGATTGTGTTTTACAGAATTAAATAAATGATTCAATTTAGAGTTTTTTTAAATTTGTCAAGAACAGAAATAAAATCTGCTCCTGACAAATCCCACAAGAATTTATGGTTCTCAATGTGGAGTCGGAGGGATTCGAACCCTCGTCCAAACCTAGAGTAAAATTGCCTTCTACACGTTTAGATTTGATTAATTTTCGACGTTAAATAGGTTCAAATCAGACCTTACCTAACACTTATTTACTGGGTACTAATCATTAATTAGTAAAATCTCAATGATCGACTCTGCATGTCGACGCCCAGAAATCCTCTTCGGCAGAGTTTGGAAGAGGCCGGACGATGGCAAATTGTCTAATCTATCAGATTAGGCAGCCATGGCATACTGTGTATTGCCAGCTATAATTCGAAGGTTTTTTTAACAGGAAATGCCTACAACTCCCGACGTGCTTACAACCAGACTGCTTAAGCTGTCAAAACCGGTCGACCCCATAAAAGGTGGACAAATATACGAAATATTTACAAGGGAAGTGATGTTGTTGTTTTAATTTCATCCATCACAAATAAGGAACTAATATGAGCTACAGATGGTAGAACAGCAAGTTTTTCTTGGTAAAAACGGTTATAACTCTCGACATCTTCGCTGATCACATTCAAATAATAGTCAAAATTTCCTGAAACCAAATGACATGATATTACCTCAGGAAACTCTTTGATGGATTGCTCAAATTCAGAAAAATTACTCCTATTTTGCTTTTCTAAGGTCACTTGGCAATGAACCATTAAACCCAAATTCAACTTTTTTCGATTCAATATTCCGACATACTCTTTAATAAACCCATCCATCTCCAATCGTTTAATTCGATCATGCGTGGGACTTAAGGATAAATTAACCTGCTCTGCTATATCCTTAATGGTATGTTGGCTATTATTCTGTAATATTTTTAAAATTTTAATATCCAATGCATCTAAGCTTAGTTTTATAGCCATAATCTTTTCTGTTTTTCGAATTAAATAATCCTAATATTAGTAATATTTTCTGATAATCATGATAATTGTCAATTTATTTACTTATTAAACGTATTTATACAAAATATTTTATTGTATATTATATATTTGTATCTATTATTCTTCATCAATGGAAATGGCCAGCGAATTTAATTCGTTGGCTTTTCTATTTTACCTTAACATTATGAATATTGGTATCCCTAAAGAAATAAAAAATCATGAGTTCCGAGTAGGCCTAAGTCCGGCTGGAGTTCATGCTTTACTCAAAGATGAACATCAAATTTGGATTGAATCCGATGCAGGTCTAGGCTCAGGATTTACAAATCAAATGTATGTAAATGAAGGCGCTCGCATATTGCCAAAGGCCGCTGATGTATATGCTATTGCAGACCTAATCGTAAAAGTTAAAGAACCTCTATCTGCTGAATACGATTTAATCAAAGAGGGTCAAACCATTTTCACCTATTTTCATTTTGCCGCTTCACGCGAACTAACGAACGCTATGCTTCGGTCTAGGGCTATTTGCTTTGCCTATGAATCAGTTGAATTAGCTGATAGATCCCTGCCACTTCTAATCCCAATGTCTGAAGTAGCAGGTCGAATGGCCGTTCAAGTAGGTGCCTTTTATTTAGGTAAGCATCAAGGAGGAAAGGGAAAGATGTTGGGTGGCGTTCCAGGAGTCCCACCCGCACAGGTATTGATTTTGGGTGGGGGAGTTGTTGGTACACAAGCAGCTAAAATGGCTGCCGGATTGGGCGCTAATGTGACCATCATGGATACTAATTTATCCCGTTTAAGGTATTTAGATGAAGTTTTACCTGCCAATGTACACACTCAATTTGCTACTTCATATGCCATTCAAAGTCATTTACCCCAAGTGGATTTATTGATTGGGGCTGTTTTATTGCATGGGTCCAAAGCACCCCAACTGATTAAAAAGGAAGATTTAAAGAAAATGGAATTAGGTACAGTTTTGGTAGATGTGGCGGTGGATCAAGGAGGTTGTATCGAAACGTGTAAACCCACCACACATGAAAATCCTGTATATGAAATCGATGGGATATTGCATTATTGTGTAGCGAATATGCCAGGAGCTGTACCGCAAACGTCTACATTAGCCTTAACTCAAGCTACTTTGCCCTATATTCAGTTGATAGCCAATTTAGGTTGGCAAGAGGCCAGTACGTCCAATGAAGCATTGAATAAAGGATTGACTATTTATGAAGGGAAATTATTCCATCCCGGTTTGGCCGCTTCGTTTAATTTATAATTCCCAAAATTTTAATCCTTTAATTTTTAATAGTTCCAATTGCTGCAACAGGATTAAAATAAATAGTTTCTTTTTGCCACGCAAGCCGATCATGGACTTCATGAATGAGTCCATTGCCAAAACGAAGATCTAGTCAAAAAATCGCTCATGGAAATTGACCAAAAATAATTCGTGTGTGGACCGGGTGATTGCCGTATAAAGCCAACGAATATACTCAGCGTCGATTTGTTCCTCTTTTAAATATCCTTGATCTACAAAAACAGCGCCCCACTGGCCACCTTGTGACTTGTGGCACGTTAATGCATAGGCGAATTTTACTTGTAAAGCATTTAAATAGGGGTCTTTTTTAATGGCCTCCGTACGCTCTTTCTTTTTGGTGATATGCGCATAATCGTTGCAAACGGAATCATACAATTTTTTGTTCCCCTCTTTTCCCAAGGCTGATTCGGATGAATGCAAGGTGTCTAAGAGTATTTTTGCCTCAACTTCAGGATGTTCCTCATAATCACAAAGCCTTAAAGACACTTGTAAAAATCGGAAACCATGCATCTCTTCTTCTTTTTTGATTTTCATCACTTCCACAAAATCACCATTCGCCAAAAATCCAGCGGGGGAATCTTCGTCTAGCCAATGGTAATTATTACGTACAATCATGAGTAAATCTCCACTTGAAATTTCATCTTCTTGATATAAAATGGTGCGCCTAACAAATTGATTGTACATTACGGCGCTTTTGTTCGAACGCGTTAATAGAATCGTATTTTCTTTGCCAAACTTCCGAAATGCATAATGCATGCCAT
>JABMMK010000031.1 GCA_013205605.1 Cytophagales bacterium
AATTCAAATGGATCATTTTTTCTGATGTATAATTCAGATCCCTTTTCTCCCTTTCCCCAATCGGTATACCTCCAATCTTTATGGATGAGGGTTTGTCCCATGATATCCGTTTTTGTTTTAGGATCATAATGAAATACAAGACTTTTAGCATAAGCCGATGAATTGTTCTTGCCCTGCATGTAGGGAAGCAATGATTTTCCATCCAATTTCGAATGATCTTTTTCACCCGCTAATGATAATAGGGTAGGGTATAAATCCAGTAATTCGACCGGTTGGTCTAGCACTTTACCTTTCGGAATTCCCGCACCGGCCATGATAAAAGGGACTCTCGTGGATGCGTCAAAGGCACTTAATTTGGCCCATAATCCTTCATGATCGCCTAAATGAAAACCATTGTCCCCCACTAATACCACCACCGTATTTTCCCATAATTTTTCCCGATCCAAAACTTCCATTAATTCTCCCACATGTGCATCTGTGAAGGATATGCAGGCGTAATATCCTTGCATGGCAGCTGCCCTAGAATCCGGTTGGGCAAACCCAGACAATTCAGTTTGCATCGCCACAGCCGGTATATTGATCATTTTAGGATCCTCACGAATCTGGATTTTATCGACCGGATATAAATCAAAATATTTCTTGGGCGCGGTCCAAGGTAAATGTGGCTTATGGAATCCTGCCGCTAAAAAGAAGGGTTGGTCTTTCTTGGCGGCCAACAAATCTTTGATGGTTTTGGTATTTAATCCATCCCTAGTTTTACTCCCATCAGTGGTCAACACATACGCTTTTGGCCTTCCATCTCCTCCTCCATAGCGGGTGTCAATCGCCGCTTTTTCTTCAGCATCTATACTCGCCTCATCGGTATAGTAATTCCAAGATAAACCGTCGCTCATTTTAGCATTATGAAATACTTTTCCGGCTCCAGCCGTATAATAACCTTGGTTTTTAAAGTACTGGGGCAATAAAACCGCATCAGGTAATGCTTTTCTTGCCGGTACATTTAAGACATAAACGCCTGTATTTTCGGGTCTTTTTCCACTCAAAAAAGAAACTCGACTAGGATTACACAGCGGGTATTGACAATAGGCTCGATCAAACATCACGCCCATGGCAGCTAATCGGTCTATGTTCGGTGTTTTTACTTGTTTATTTCCATAGCAACCTAAACTCGTGTTTAGGTCGTCGACGACGATCAATAAAACATTGGTCTTTTTAGCCTTGATTTGGGCTGATGAAAGAAAGGGCATTACAAATAAGAGCAGCGCAAAAAAGTAAGTATTTGATTTCATTTTATATATTTTTAATTCCACTGAATGGCATAATATTGGCAAGGTTTATTGCCCACGTTGGTGATGTTATGAAGCACCTTGGATCCCAAACGTATGACATCTCCCGGCTTGGCTAATTCTTTTTTGTCTCCGATCCTTTCCTCCGCATTTCCGTCGATCATCAAGATGATTTCTTCGTTGACATGCGTATGCGGATCGTGACTTTGTTGGCCCACATTCAGCGTCGTCACATGAATATCAAAACGATTCAACATGGCAGTTGCTCGGTCAAAAAACTGTCGGCCACCGCCTTTAGCCGTCGGTTTAAATACGGCGCTTTCCCAAGGAACGATAAAGGATCCGCCCGCTTTTAATCCTCTATCTTCATTCAGGGGAGATTTTGCCAAATAAGTCATCTCATAAAGTTCAGCCATAGTGTCCTCCGTATTTTCGAAAATAATGAGGTCTTTAGGCATGACAGTAACCATGCTGCCGACTTGTAAAACCTGAACTTGATCTCTTAAACTAATCTTTAAATTTCCTTTCTTTAAAATGAAAAAGTGTTCCCGATCTGCCGATGATTTTACTCGGTATTTTTTCTTTTCTCCAATCCGTATCAGGTTCATTTCTTGTAATTTCAAGGCATCTCCTTCCCCTTTGAAAATAGACGAGGTTGAACCAAATTTTGTTTTGATCATTCGCTCGTCGATGGAATAGACCTTAGATTCCAACAAGGGATTTTGACCCAATAAAGGCTTGGAAATGAGTAAAGAGAATAAGAGAATATATTTCATAAAATAGGTTTTACATAAAAGGCAAATGTGGTCAAATTATACCCAAAATGCTTATTTAATGTGATACACTAGGGTGACAATGGACTGCTTGGGAACTTGGATTTTTTCCGAGTTTACGGGTTGGTATGCCAAATTCATTATTTCTGAGGTAACATAGGAATCTATTTTTTTGTTGGTTTTTACCTCAGGTATTTCAGCTTTAAACGATTCTCCTTGATTGACTAAAACTAATACGACCTTCTTTTTATCCCTAAATCCAGAAATCTTGCATTTTTCCTGATCGATATTTACCTCTATTCTTTGCATGTTGGGCCTAATAAACCTCGAAAAATTACCCATCGCCCAAAGTAATTTTGAATCAAATAAATCGGCGTCATATTTATTAGCGTCTTTTTCTCCTTTTTGATCCTGATTAAATAGGTAAATCAATCCGTCCTTAAAGTCATTTGCGCTAACAGAAAGCCACCAACTCCATGAAGAAGCGTGAGCAGTGACTAAATCGGCATGTATCACATTGGCCACATAAAGGGCCGTTTTCATGCCCAAATCCACGCCTCCACCTTTAATCTCGCCAGCATTTTCACCCAAAATGCAATATTCGGATTGCCAGTAGCCTAATTGGTATTGCTCGGCTTCCGTATGTAGATCATTGCGTTTTTTGACCAATAAAGATTCAGGTGAGGTGGTGAAATAACTATGGCCACAGACTAATTTCTCCACGGATTTTAAATCGCCTACATAATGCGGGCTTTTGGGACTGAAAAAAGTTTCAATCTGATTATCTTGTTGGACATTTTTCCGATTCGAATTTTTTTGATATAAATAATCAATCTGACCCGCCTCAGGAATGACGATGCTTGTTTTAAGGCCTTTGCTTTCAAATTGACCCGCTAATTTTCGAACGGCCCATGCCAAATCGGTATTGTTTATCGGGGATCCTTCTTGGGATGCCTTGCCATTTTTGCCCGGACCCCAGTCCCATTGCGGTTCATTGAAAGGGCTTAGGTAATTGAATTTGAATCGCGCAGAAACTCGATACAAAAAATCCGTCCACTCATTTATTTTCTCTGGATTGAAATTCCATTCTCCTAATTTTCCAGAGCCTATGGCCAATCCATTCTTGGTCATCTGGACTGGGGAAGAATTTAAAAACCCTAACGTATAGGGTACTCCGTATTTTTTTGCGGCTTGCAGAAAAAATTGTTGGCCTTCCTGTTTTTTCCAATCCCAAACACCTTCCGAATAAAAGCTTTCACTCCGCCGCCATTCATTGGTGATTTTACTATCAACTCCTTGTTCCGTACTACCAGCCCCTATATTAAATCGCCACATGGAAAGACCGATCCCTTTTGGATTCCCTTGTGCGTCAACCTCTTGGCTAAAAAGCCACTCGGCGATTTTATTTTTTTTCTCTTGTGG